>JBFGLX010000004.1:0-36603 GCA_041575955.1 Thermoanaerobaculia bacterium | reverse complement strand
GTCGGCGCCGTCGATCATGACGTTGTTGTTGATGCCCTTCTGGCCGGTGATCGACAGCTCGTCGCCGTCCGGACCCTGCACGATGGTCGCGCCCGGCGTCAGCTTGACGAACTCGAGGAAGTTGCGGCCGTCGTTGGGCAGCCCCTCGACGGCGGCGTCGTTGATCCGGACCTGTCCTTCGGAGCGCGTGGTCTCGATCAGGGGCGCCGCTCCGGTGACCACGATCTCCTGCTCGACCTGGGCGATCTGCATCTCCAGCTCGAGGTTGATCTGGCCGCCGAGAGCGAGCTCGATGCCCTCTCGAATCAGGGTGGCGAAGCCCTCGAGGCTGGCCGTGACCCGGTAGGGACCGAGCGGCATCAGAGGCGCCCGGAAGCGGCCCTCGGCGTCGGTGATCGCGACCTTCTCGAAGTTGGTCGCGGTGTTGGTCATGGTGATGGTGACGCCCGGCAGCACGGAGCCCGATTCATCGACCGTCCTACCCTGGATCAAACCGGTCGTGGCTTGGGCCTGCGCGTACACGCACGGCACCGCGACGACCATGGCCAGCCAGGCTACGCAGAGGACACGACTGAGTCGCAACATACGCTTCTCCTCCTGTTGGAGACCAAGTTGTTTCCGACTCCAGCTCCGCCCCTGGGGAACCGAGTCGCGCTGTGGGAACCCGACCATCTTAACCGGCAAAACGGGTTCAGTTCAACCGGGTAGTGGTGCGGAAAGGGCTCGGGCACCCGAGACGGACCCAAAAGCGTAGCGCCCCTACTCGGTGACCCCAAGAGGAGACTTGCCAGGCCTGGTCGCCTGGCGCGCTTCTCTCGTGCTCCGCGTTCAGAAGGGGCGCGAGCCGGTCCAGGTCGGGGTATCCCGGCAGCCCGAGCCCCGGGGCAGGCGCCGCAGCTGCGCTATTCTCGACCGTCGGTCGCCGCCCGCCACCGTCGCCCGCAAGCCCATGAATCGACGAAAGATCGCCATCCTGGCCGACATTCACGGCAACATGCCGGCCCTGCGCGCGGTGCTCGAGGACCTGGAGCGCGAGCGCCCCGACGAGGTGCTGGTCGGCGGCGATCTCGTCGGCCGCGGCCCCGAGGGCAGCCGGGTGGTGGCGGCCATCGAGGAGCGCGGCTGGCGGTGCCTGCGCGGCAATCACGAGGACTACCTGCTCGACTTCGTGCATCGCCAGGTGCCCGACGAGTGGTGGCGCGACGGCGAGTGGGCTGCGTCCCGGTGGATGGCCGCCGAGCTCGAGCCGCGCGCGGTCGAGTTCATCGAATCCCTGCCCGCCGAGCTGCGGCCCGAGAGCGCGGGCGGCCTGCTCCTGGTGCACGGCAGTCCGCGCTCGAACAACGACGGGCTCGGGCCGTGGACCTCGGACGACCGGCTGGCGCGGCACCTCGACTCGATCGACGAGGAGCTGCTGGTGTGCGCGCACACCCACCGGCCGATGGTGCGCCGGGTGCGCAACGGCCGGGTGGTGAACGTGGGCGCGGTCGGGCTGCCGTTCAACCGCGATCGCCGCGCCCAGTACGCCATCTTCCACCACGACGAGTCGGGCTGGAGGCTCGAGCCGCGCCGCGTCGCCTACGACGTCGACGAGCTGCTGCGCGTCTATGAAACCAGCGGCTTCCTGGCCGCCGGCGGCGTCACCGCCGAGCTGCTCCGGCTCGAAGTGCGGCAGGCCGTTCCCTACCTGGTCCCGTTCCTCAAGTGGGCGCGGCTGCTCGGCGCCGAGCCCGACTCGAGCCGGGTGCCGGACTTCCTGGACTTCTACGATCCGGACGAGCCGATCCACGACTTCTTCCTGCGGCTGGAGGCCCTCAAGCCGCAACCGTGAATCGCTCCGGGTGCTGCTAGACTGGGGCGGCGCGGATCGATCCGGCAGCTGCCAACATGTACGAAGAGTTCTACGGCTTTCAGGAGTCGCCGTTCAACATCACTCCCGATCCCCGCTTTCTGTTCTTGAGCCGTAGGCACCAGGAGGCGTTCGATCACCTGCTCTACGGCCTGCAGGAGCGCAAGGGGTTCATCCAGATCACCGGCGAAGTCGGCGCCGGCAAGACGACCCTCTGCCGCGCGCTCCTCGAGCAGCTCGGTCCCGCCTACAAGACGGCGCTGGTGCTCAACCCCTTTCTCACCTGCGAGCAGCTCCTCTGGCTGATCCTGGTCGAGCTCGGGCTGTCGCCCGAGGGCCAGGACCGGATGAGCAACCTGCAGCTGCTCAACCGCTTCCTGCTCGAACAGCTGACCAAGGGGAACGACGTCGTGCTGCTGATCGACGAGGCGCAAGATCTCGACACCGAGCTCCTCGAGCAGGTGCGGCTGCTCTCCAACCTCGAGACCGATCAGCGCAAGCTGCTCCAGATCGTCCTGATCGGCCAGCCGGAGCTGCGCACGCTGCTCGATCGCAAGGACCTGCGGCAGCTGCGCCAGCGGATCACCGTCCGCTACCACATCACGCCCCTGTCGAAGAGCGAGACCGGCGCCTACATCCAGCACCGCCTGCACGTCGCGGGTGCCAACTCCCGGCCGGCTTTCGATCGCCGGGCGATCCGCAAGATCCACCGCTACTCCGGCGGCGTGCCCCGCCTGATCAACGCCGTCTGCGACAAGACGCTCCTGTGCGGCTACGTCCTGGGCACCGACCAGCTGACCGGCGCCCACGTCCGGCGCGCCATCCGCGAGCTCGAAGGGGACATCCGATGAGCCTCGTCAACGAAGCGCTCAAGAAGGCGCGCCTCGAGGCCGCGCGCCAGGACGCGGCCCGCCGCGGCCTGCCGCTGCCGGGCGCGCGGCGGCCCGCGGACCGGACCATCGGCTCGGCCTCGCTGCTGAAGGCCGGCGCGGCCGTCGTGATCGCCGCCGTCGCGGTGCTGATCTTCCTCGCCGGGCAGCGATCTTCCTCCAACCGTGCGCCGCGGTCGGCGCCCGCGAACGTTATCGAGCCCGCGGCCGTGGTCGAGACCGCGGCCGTGGTCGGGCCCGCCCCGGTCCTCGCGCCGGCGCCACCGGCTTCCGCACCCGCCGCTCCGCCAGTGCGACCGGCCGCCCCCGAGCCGGTGGCCGAACCGGCCGCGAGCGTCGCCGAGGCTTCGCCCCGCGCGGCGCCGCCACCGGCAGCACGCCGGCCGACGCCGGCCGCGACCACCGAGGCCCCGGCTCCGCAGCCGCCGCCGAGGCCGAGCCCCAACCCGCCGGCCGCGCGCCCGGCAGCGTCCGCAGGCCCGGTCGCGGCCGAACCGTCGCCGGCGCCCGTGGCGCCGGCTCCCGCGCCCACCGCGGCGGCGAATCCCGCGCCGGTGGAGAGCGCGCCACCCGAGCCCCGGGTCGCGGTCCGCACGATCGAGCTGCCGGGCTCGGGGAAGATCGAGCTCGGCGGCATCGCCTGGTCGGAAGAGCGCCCGTTCGCGCTCATCAACGGCCGGGTGGTGGGCACCGGCGACCAGGTCGAGAAGCTGACCGTGGTCGGCATCGAACAGCGCCACGTCGAGCTGCGCGGCCAGGAGGGCCACTTCCTGCTGCGGCTCAAGTAGCCTGGGCGAGGAGGGCTAGCGGCTAGTGGGCCGACGCCAGCGACGTCCGGAGGTCGACAAGCACCTCCTCTACCAGGCCTCCGTTCAGGCGCCGGAGGCCGACGTCGAGCTGTTCGGCGAGATCTTCAGCGGCTACCGCGGCCGCCAGCCGATGACCCTGCGGGAAGACTTCTGCGGCACCGCGCTGCTCAGCCTCGAGTGGGTCCGCAGCGACGCCGGCCGGACCGCCCTGGCCATCGACCTGGATCGCGCACCCCTCGAGTGGGGGCGGCGGCACAACCTCGCCCCTGCCGGCGCCGAGGTGGCCGGGCGCGTGCGCCTGCTCCAGGCCGACGTGCGGGCGGTGCGGCGGCCGCGCGTCGACCTGGCGTGCGCGCTGAACTTCAGCTTCTGTTCGCTCAAGCGGCGGCGGGATCTGCTCGACTACTTCCGGGCCGTCCGCGCGGGCCTGCGCGACGACGGTCTCCTGCTGCTCGAGCTCTACGGCGGCACCGAGGCGATCATCGCGATCGAGGAGCGGCGCGAGGTGGAGGACTTCGTCTACATCTGGGAGCAGGAGAGCTTCAACCCGATCACCCACGAGACGCTCTGCCACATCCACTTCGAGCTGCCCGGCGGCCGCCGGCTCGACCGCGCCTTCAGCTACGACTGGCGTCTGTGGACGATCCCGGAGGTGCGCGACGCGCTGCTCGAGACCGGCTTCTCGGACGTCGAGGTCTTCTGGGAGACGGTCGACGAGGACGGCGAGGGCACCGGCGAATACGAACGGACGGAACGCACGGAGAATCAGGAAGGCTGGCTCGTCTACGTGGCCGGCATTCGATAGCCTCCTACCGGAGCGGAGCAGATTCGCCTCTGGACGAAGTCTGGTGAGAAGATCAGGCGAGGAAGGAGCCAGGCATGCTGGAGACCCTGACCGACTACTTCGAACGAGCGCTGGCGCTGCTCGAGGGCCACGCCTACCTGCAGGCGCTGGCGATCGTCCTGGGCGCCGCGATCGCGGCCAAGCTCGTCGATCTCGCGATCACCCGGGTGCTGACGCGCCTGACCCGGCGTAGCAGGACCGACTTCGACGACCGCCTGATCGCGCTCATCCACCGGCCGATCTTCGTGTCGGTGATGCTGCTCGGTCTGGGGCTGGCGGTCGCGCAGCTCGAGCTGCCGCCGGCGGCCCGGCTGGCCACCATCCGCGGGCTCAAGACGATCGCGATCCTGATCTGGTGGGGCTTCCTCGCGCGCGCCACCCGGCTGGTCCTGGAGGCGCTCAGCGGCTTCGAGTCGCGTTTCGAGTTCATCGAGCCGCGCACCGTGGCGCTGCTCGACAACACCGCCAAGATCGTCTTCGCCGCCGGTGGCGTCTACGCCATCCTGGTGACCTGGTCGATCGACGTCGGCGGCTTCCTGGTCTCGGCCGGCGTGCTCGGGCTGGCGCTCGGACTGGCGGCCAAGGACACGCTCGCCAACCTCTTCTCCGGCATCTTCATCATCGCCGACGCGCCCTATCAGAAGGGCGACTTCATCAACCTCGACAGCGGCGAGCGGGGCATGGTCACCCACATCGGGCTGCGCAGCACCCGGCTGCTGACCCGCGACGACGTCGAGGTGACGGTGCCCAACGCGGTCATCGCCAACGCCAAGATCGTCAACGAGTCGGGCGGGCCGCACACCAAGGAGCGCATCCGGGTCAAGGTCGGCGTCGCCTACGGCTCCGACCTCGATCGGGTGGAGGCGATCCTGATGGACGTCGCGACCTCGCATTCGAAGGTGTGCGACGACCCCGCGCCGCGCGTTCGCTTCCGCACCTTCGGCGAGTCGTCGCTCGACCTCGAGCTGCTGGCCTGGGTCGACGAGCCGGTGCTGCGCGGCCAGGTGCTGCACGCCCTCAACTGCGAGGTCTACCGGCGCTTCAATGCCGAGGGCGTCCAGATCCCGTTCCCCCAGCGTGACGTCCACCTGCACCAGGCCGGCGGCTAGCTCGATCGAATCGCCCCCCTCGCCCTCGATCCCTCCCTCCCCCCTCGCCTCGTCTCAGTAGCCCGGCGGCGGCAGCGGACCCGCCGGATCAGGGGATGTAGCCGTTCATCGTCCGCACCTCGGCGCCCGGCACCGCCACCCGGACCTCCACCTTGCGAAAGCCCCCGCCGGCCGCGATCGCCGGCTGGTAGACCAGCAGGTAGCGCGACCGCAGGTCGCGCTGGATGGCGGCGTAGATCCCCTCGAGCTCGCTGGTGGACTCGACGAAGAAGCCCTGGCCGCCGGTCTCGACGGCCAGGCTGCTCAGCCGGCTGCGGCTGACCCGGCCGCCCTTGCCCAGCTTGAAGCCGATCGTGTAGATCGTCACCCCCGAGCTGCGGGCGAAATCGAGCACCTGTTCGAAGGTCGCCTCGCTCTTGCGATCCTGGCCGTCGGAGAGGACGATCAGCGCCCGCTGGCCCTTGATGCCCCGGAAGTAGTAGAGCCCGAACATGACGCTGTCGTAGAGGGCGGTGCTGCGCTCGGCGGTCAGGCCGGCCAGCCCGCCGGCCAGCCGCGGCACCTCGTTGGTGAACTCGGCCGCCAGCCGCGGCGTGTCGCTGAAGGTGATGACGCAGGCCCGGTCGCGGGGCGTCATGGTCTGCTCGAGGAAGCCGAGCGCCACGCGGCGCACCTCCTCGAGGCTCGCCGCCATCGAGGCCGAGGTGTCGAGCAGCAGGCCGGCGTAGATCGGCAGGTCGTCGAGCTGCTCGAATCTCAGGATCGTCTGCTCCTCGCCGTCGTCGACGACGGTGAACCGCTCTCCGGTCAGGCCCTCGATCGGCCGCCCCCGCTCGTCGATGACGGTAGCGAAGAGCTCGACCACCTTGACCGAGATGTCCTCGAGGTACTGCGAGCTGTTGAAGACCACCAGGTCCTCGCTCGAGTTGTCGTCCTCGAGGAAGGCAACCGCCCGGACAAATGTCAGCGAGTCGTCGGCGAGCTCGATCGGCTGCACGTACGGGGGCTGGAAGAGGGTCGCCACCCGCGCCTCTCCCAGGTAGAACTCGACTCGATCGACGCGCCGCCCGGCGGGCGCCTGGACCTCGGCCCGCGCTCTCACCTGGCCCCGATAGCGCTCTCCCTGGCGCGGCTCGACCAGCCGCACCACGAAGGTGTGCTCGCCGGCGTTCAAGAGCACTTCGTCGGTCGCCAGCTCGGCCCCGGCGGCGTCCAGGGCCAGCACGCGGACCCGGCGCGTCACCGGCAGCCTGCCGAGGTCGAGCTCCACGCTGTACGGCGGGCGGGTCTTGGTCAGGATCGGCCGGTCGTCGAGCAGGAAGCGCACCTTGCTCACCCGCGCGCCCGACACCTTGGCCAGAAAGCGGTGCAGGCCCGACTTGAGATCGACCTCCTGGGCGATCAGTTCGATGCTGGCGGGGGCGTCCGCGGCGGGCTCGGGCCCGGTGGCGTCGAGCGCCTCCTCCGCTGGCCCCGGATCGCCCGTCCACGGCACCTCGAGCCCGACCTGCCGCCGGAGCTCGCCGGTGCCGTTGAGATCCTCGAGCTTGAGGACGACCTGGTAGGAGCCCGGTCGCAGGTAGCGCTCGAAGACGAGCAGCACGGACGGGTCGGGGTCGGCGCGGACCGGCAGATCGAATCGGTAGCGGAACGACTCGAACAGCTCCGCCTCGCGCAGCACCTCGCCGGTCAGCAGGAAGTTGAACGACTCCCGGCCGCCGATCTCGGTCCGGGCGCTCTCCGACACCGGCACCGTGAGCGCCCCCTCGACCACCGTGCGCAGCCCCCGGCGACCCCGGAACTGCCATGCGATCTCGGCGTTCAGCGGCGTGGCGGAGGCCGTGGCGTCGGTCGAGAAGGCGTGGAAGGTGTCGAGCCACTCGGGGTCGCTGGCCGGTGGCGCCCGCTCGGCGTGTACCGGGCCCTGCCGGTTCTCGACCTCGTACCGGCGCAGGTTGGACATCAGCTCCTGGACGACGTCGTAGAGCTCCGTGCAGTACTGGGCGATCACGGCGTAGAACTCGTCCTGGTAGTTGCTGCCGCCGAGCGCGAAGAGCTGCCGGTAGCCTTCGTTCGGCCGCCAGATGCGGTAAGGGCCGCCGCCGTTGCGCTGGGTGAAGATCACGACCAGCGGACCGCCGACCAGCTCGGCATAGCCGTACCGCCAGATCTGCAGCGGCCACAGCAGGGCGCCGCAGTCGGTCTCCATGATGTCGCCCGGATCGCCGTGGAAGACGTAGATCTTGCGGCGGTCGTCCTGCGGGTACTTGAACTCCAGGCGAGCGTCACGCAGGCGCGAGTAGTGGCGGTCCTTGAACTCGTTGCGCTCGGTCGCCGGCGTCGGATCGCGCGACTCCCAGAAGCGCCGGATGAACGCCTCGCGCTGATAGTCCTTGCCGAGCTCCAGGAAGGCGCTCCGCTCCTCCTTGGTGATGATGAGCTCGACGTCCTCGAGCCACTCCCGCTGCTCGGCCGTCAGGTGGGCGAGCTTGCCGTCTCCGGGCCGGGCCGGCGCGCCGGCGGCCGGCGGCAGCAGGACGAGGGCGACGACAAGCGCGAGACCACTCGCCAGCGCAGGTTCGCTCCTCCGGTCCACGGCCTCGAGCATACACAGAGGGGGGCGGGATCAGGCGTCGATCTCCACCCAGCGCAGATCCAGGCGGCGGCCGAACGCCTGCTCGAAGAGCGGCTTCTGCTTGCCGGCCTCCCACAGCTCGACGACCGGCTCCTCGGCGGCCAGGATGTCCAGCCGCACCACGTCGAGGCCGATCTTCGCCCTCACGTCCACGACCCGCCCGGCGCGAGAGCGCTCGAGCATCTCAGCCAGGCGCAGGCAGAAGACGAGCGTCGCCAGCAGCCTCTGGTCGCCCTCCAGCGCCAGCTCGGCGACGGCGCCCAGCTTCGGCTGTCCCTTGCGGTGGTAGCGCACCAGCAGCGACAGCAGCGCCTGCTCGCGGTGGTCGTAGCCGTTCAGCCGGCCGGCCAGCACCAGGTAGGCGCCGTGCTTGTGGTGCAGGTGATAGCCGACGGTCATGCCGATGTCGTGGATGGTCGCCGCGGCGTCGAGCAGCTCGGCCTCGCGCGGGCCGAAGGGGTGCAACGAGTCGAGCTCTTCGAACAGCCGGCGCGCCAGCCGCCTGACCCGATTCACGTGCGCCTCCGGCTGCAGGTACTGGCGAGCCAGGTTGGCGACGCTGAACTCCCGGACGTTGGGCACGACGTGAGGCTCGGGCAGGAAACGCGAGAAGAAGGCGCCCTCGCGGACGCCGTTGCCCGACACCCAGAGGCCGTCGCGGCGGCCGGCGCGCAGCACCAGGCGGAAGACCAGCGCGCCCGCCAGGATGATGTCGGCGCGATCTCCGCTGATGCCGCCGATGGCGGCGCGCTTGCGCGCCGGTCGCTCGAGCAGCGCTTCGGTCACCCGTTCGAGATCTTCGCGACGCAGGAAGTAGCCGTGCATCAGGTCGAGCGGGTAGGCGCGCTGCTTCTGGGCGGCGCGCGCCAGATTGCGGATCGTGCCGCCCATCGCCACCAGCGGCACCGGGTCACCGGCCACCTGATCGAGAGTCTCGGCGAGCTCGGCGTGCACCCCCTCTTCGAGCGCCTTGACCTCTTTCGCCTTGGGCGGATCGGAGGCCAGGTAGGCATCGGTCAAGCGCAGGGCGCCGAGCGGGTAGGCGCGGCCCCGGCGGTAGACCCGCTGGCTCATGCGCGAGATCTGCACGCTGCCGCCGCCCAGATCCATCACCCAGGCGTCGTTGAACTCGAAGCCGTTGGCCGCCGCGATGACCCCCAGGCGCGCCTCCTCCTCGCCGCTCACGCTGTCCACCTCGAGGCCGAGCGCCCGGATACCCGCCAGCAGCTCGCTCCGGTTCTTGGCGTCCCGGACCGCGCTCGTGGCGATCACCTCGAGATCTCCGAGGCCGGTCGAGGCGGCGTAGTCGGAGAACAGGTCGAGCGCCGCGACGGCGCGGCGGATGGCCTCGGGCCGCACTTCGCCGTCCTTGCCCAGCCCCTGGCCGAGCCTCACCCGCTCGCGGATCTCGTCTTCGAGCACGAACCAGCGGCCCGGTTCGTAGGCGAAGACGACGAGCCGCGCGGTGTTGGAGCCGAGATCGACGATACCGACGCGTGGCAACGCCGTCGAATATACCGTCACCCGCGCCCGCGCCCATCGCCGGCCCGGGCCCCGCCCGGACTTTCGCCGCGGGCTGCTAGACTCTGTCCTTTGATGTACCGGCTACACGTGGTGCCCGCCCACGGAGACCCCTTCGACCGGATCCTCGAGGGTGACAGCCTGATCATTGGACGGTCGTCCGAGTGCGATCTGATGATCGCCGACCGCTTCCTCTCCCGCCAGCACGCCCGTCTGTTCAAGCGCGACGGCGAATGGCTGGCCGAGGATCTCGGCTCCCGGAACGGCACGCTGTTGAACGGCCAGCCGATCCAGAACGCCACCCGGGTCGGCCCCGGTGACGACCTGCAGCTGTGCGGCAGCGTCGTCAAGATCCAGGTCGCGTCGACCGGGCCGCCGTCGTCGAGCGAGGGGACCGGCAGCGATCTCGGGCAGCAAACGGTGTTCCGGCGCGCCGCGGAGCTGATCGACAGCCAGCCCGAGTCGGCGAGCGAGATCGACGCTCCCGACAAGCTGCGCCGGATGGCCGATCGCCTGTCGATGCTCAACGACATCCATCGAACGCTGAGCAGCTCGATCGAGATGCAGGACCTGCTCGACCTGATCCTGGCGCGCGCCTTCGACCACCTGCGGCCGGAGGAGGGCGTAATCTACCTGCGCCGGGGCCGCGAGTTCTACCGCGCCGCCTCGCGAACGGTCGAGGAGCAGAAGCGGCCGGGCACGGGAGAGGAGCCGACCTACGCGTTCTCCACCACGCTGATCAACGAGGTCGGCGAGAAGGGGATGGCGGCGCTGGTGCTCGACGTCGAGACCGACGAGCGCTTCGCCGGCGCGCGCAGCATCCTCAGCTCGGGCATCCGCAGCCTGGTGGCCGCGCCGCTGCTCGATCCCAAGGGGACGCTCGGCATGATCGCCCTCAGCTCGCGCGCGCACCTGCGGCGCTTCGACGAGGCCGACATGGAGCTGCTGGTGTCGATGGCGTCGGTCGCCGCGATGCACCTGCGCAACATCCACCTGGCCGCGGAGGCCGCCGAGCGCCAGCGGCTCGAGGAGGAGCTGAAGCTCGCCCGCCAGATTCAGGTGGCGCTGCTGCCGGCCGAGCTGCCCGCCGTGCCCGGCTACTCGCTGCACGGCGGCAACGTGCCGTCGCGAGGCGTTTCGGGCGATCTGTACGAGGTGTTCGAGCGCCCGGACCAGGGCGACTGGTTCTTCCTGCTCGCCGACGTCTCGGGCAAGGGCATCGCCGCGGCCTTTCTGACCGCGGCGCTCGAGGCGCTCGCCGCCGGCCCGATCGAGGTCGGCCACCCCCCGGACAGGGTCGGCGCCCTGGTCGGCAGGCGGCTCTACGTCCGCACCCTGCCGGCGAAGTACGCCACCGCGTTCCTGGCCACCCTGGAGCCCGGGACCGGCACCGTGCGCTACACCAACGCCGGCCACAACCCGGCGCTGCTGGTGAAGGCCCAGGGAGAGCCCGAGCTGCTGGGCCCGACCGGCATGCCGATCGGCCTGATGCCCGACGCCACCTACGAGAGCAGACAGATCGAGCTCACCAGGGGAGACACCCTGATCATCTATACCGACGGCATCACCGAGGCCGAGAACCCCGAGGAAGAGGAGTTCGGGACCGCCCGGCTGCTCGAGACGTGCCGCGAGCTGCGCGGACGCAGCCTCGCCGAGCTGAGTAGCGGCATCGAACAGGCGTTGGCCAAGTTCGTTCGCGGCGTGCCCTTCGCAGACGACCGGACCGTCCTGATGTTGCGACGCGACCTCGACTGAGAGCATGAGCTCCACCCCCCTGTGGCAGCGGCTGCTGCGCAAGCTCGGCATCGACTTGCGGAACGGCGAGGCGGCGCTGGCGCTGACCCTGTTCGTCATCTTTTTCCTGATCACCACCTTCCAGATCACCACCAAGACGCTGCGCCAGTCGACGTTCATCGACGCCTTGGGGGCGTCGCGCCTGCCGATCGTCTACCTGCTCGTCGCCCTGCTCTCCTATCCGTTCCTGCGCCTCTACAGCCGCTGGGCGCAACGGCTCTCGATCCGGCGCCTGATCCAGCTCTCGAACCTGGTGGTCGCCGGCGGCCTGCTCGTCTTCTGGGCGCTGTTCAGCCGGCCCTGGCCGTGGGTGGCGGTGGCCTTCTACGTCGCCAGCTCGATCGTCTACGCGATGCTGATCAGTCAGTTCTGGACGCTGGCCAACCACGCGCTCGACGCCCGCCAGGCCCGCCGGCTCTTCGGCTTCGTCGGCGCCGGGGGGCTGCTGGGCGGCATCGCCGGGGGTCAGACCGCGCGGTTGACGACCGAGATCGCGGCCCTCGGCGGGCCGCTCATCGCCTCGGCCGTCGCGCTGCTCGGAGTCGCGGCTCTGATGCAGTGGCGGAGCGACCAGCGGCACGAGGCCGGCGAGCCGGCGGTCAGCGCTGCGCTCGGCAAGTTCGACAAGGCGCAGGGCGGTCTCGAGGCGCTCAAGAGCTCTCCGCAGCTGCGCTGGATCGCCGCCCTGATGGTGCTGTCGGTGGTCGTCGGCCAGATCGTCGACCTGCAGTTCAATTGGGCGGTCGAGAGCCGCACCGTCGGACTGGCGGAGCGCACCGCCTTCTTCGGGAACTTCTTCAGCGTGATGGGGATCTCGGCCTTCCTCTTCCAGCTCGGCTTCACCAGCCGCATCCACCGGACGTTGGGCATCGCGTTCGCGATGCGTGTACTGCCGGTGACCCTGGCGCTCGGCTCCATCGCCCTGCTGATCGCCGCCGGCATGCTGCCGAGCCTGGTGATCGCCGCGGCCCTGATTCTGAAGATCGGCGAGAACGGCCTGCGCTACTCCATCGATCAGGCGACCCGCGAGCTGCTCTTCCTGCCGGTTCCGACCCGCCTGCGGATGCAGGCCAAGGCGTTCATCGACGTCTTTCTGCAGCGCGGCGCCAAGGGGATCGCGGCGCTCATGCTGCTGCCGGTGACCTTCGGCCTGATGACCGCGGCGCACACCGCCTGGCTGTCGCTCGCCCTGGCCGTCGCCTGGCTGGCGCTTACCGTCGGGGTCTACCGCGAGTACGTCAGCGCCTTCCGCGCCGGGCTCAGGCACCGCACGGTGGACTCGACCATCCCGATCGATCTCGCCGACCCGGTGACGCTCGAGCTGCTGATGCAGTCGCTCGCCAGCAGCGACCGCCGCCAGGTGCTGCACAGCCTCGAGATCCTGTCCTCGCACGGCCGCCTGTCTTTGATCCCACCGCTGCTCCTCTACCACGACGATCCGCAGGTCCGCTGCAAGACGCTGTCGGTGCTGGCCACCGCCGGGCGGCTCGACGCGGTGCCGCTGATCGAGCGCCGGCTGGCGGACGAGGACCACGACGTGCGCGCCGAGGCGATCCGGGTGCTGGCCGATCTGCACGGCCAGGACGTCTGCGAGCTGATGCTGCCGCGCCTCGACGAGTCCGACGCCGGCGTGCGCGCGGCGGCGGTCGCCTGCCTGACCAATCACGGCGACGACGAGATGCAGGCGCGGGCCGGGCAGGTGCTCGTCGAGCTGATCATCGACGCCGACCCCGCCGTGCGCGGAGAAGCCGCCAAGGCGATCGGCGCCATCGGCGAGCCCCGCTACCGCGAGCAGCTCGTCGCCCTGCTCTACGACCGCCACCCCGCGGTCGTGCGGTCCGCGGTCGCGGCCGTGCGCCAGCGGGTGCTGCGCGACGGCTCGAGCCCCCACTACCTGGCAACGCTCGTTTCGCTGCTGCGCGACCGGCGGGTCAAGCGCGACGCGCGCGCCGCCCTGATCGCGTTCGGCGACCAGGTAATCCCGGCGCTCAGCCACTTCCTGACCGATCCCGGAGAGCCGGTCTGGGTGCGCCGCGCCCTGCCGAGGGTGCTCGAGCTGCTCGAGAGCCGCGAGGCGATGTGGGCGCTGGTCCGAGCGCTCGACTCGACCGACGATCTGTTCACCCGCCGCAAGCTGATCGAGGCGCTGAAGAACGGCCGCCGCTGCCTCGAGCTGAGTCCGGAGGCCCGGACCCAGATCGAGGCCGCGCTGACCGCCGAGGCGCGCGCCTACCTGCAGACCCTGGCGCGCCTGCGCGGGCTCAACGCGCTCGCCCGGGCCGACTGCACCGGGGCCTGCGTGCGCTGGCTGGATCAGGCGGCGCCCGACCTGCTCGACCGCCTGCTGGCCGAGCGCGCGCACGATCACCTGGGCAACATCTTCTCGCTCCTGTCCCTGCTCTACGATCGGCGCGACATCGACGCCGCCTATCGCGGCCTGACGCGCGGCAGCGCGGCGGAGCGCGCGCACGCCCTCGAATATCTCGACAACCTGCTGGAAGGCGACTGTCGCCAGGCGCTGCTCGCGGTCATCGACGACCGGCCGGTGCGCGACAAGCTGGTCGAAGCCTGGCGCATGTTCGGCATCCCGGTCGCCTCCCGGAGCTCCACTCTGCGCGAGCTGCTGACCGAGGACGACGTCCACGACCCGGAGGGCCGCGGGCTCGTCCTGGCGGCCCTCTATTCGGTCCACCTCGATCGCGCGCGCGACCTCTATGCCCGGGTCCGAAAGCTCTCGAGCGAAGCCCGGGACGAGCGGGTGCGCGAGACCGCCGACTGGGTCGTGACCCGGGCCGCGGGCTGACCGGGCCGTGGCGAGAGGGCCGGCTTTGTGATCAACTCGACGGGGGACAGCCGCCGGTGACCGAGCTCGCCAGAATCGAAACCGTAGTCTTCTTGCAGAGCGTCGACATCTTCTCGTTCTGCAAGGCCGAGGAGGTGCTCAGGATCGCCGCGATCGCCAAGGAGCGAGGCTTCGTGGAGGGGGAGCAGATCTTCGAGACCGGCGACTCCGCGGACTCGCTCTATTGCGTGGTCCGGGGCGCGGTCGAGCTCGAGTCCGCCGACGGGACCGTGCGCACCGCCGGTCCCTTGAAGACCTTCGGCGTCCTGGAGATTCTCACCGGCCGCCTGCGCACCGCCAGCGCCCGGGCACAGTCAGATACGCTAGTCTTGGCGATCGAGGCCGACGACTTCTTCGATCTGCTGGCGCATAACATCGAGATCATCAAGGCGCTGTTCCGACATCTGATCCCGCATTTCCAGGAGTCCCGCTAGCTCCATGCCGAAGCGCAGATTCAACCCCCGGCTGCTGGCCGCGACCGCCCTCGTCCTCGCCGCCCTGGCGCCGGTGGCGGCCGACGAGGGGTCCGAGCGCATCGTCGCGGTCGCCGACATTCACGGCGCCTACGACGAGCTGGTCGAGATCCTGCAGGCCGCCGCGCTGATCGATCGAGACCGGAACTGGGCCGGCGGCACCAGCAAGCTCGTTCAGACCGGCGACTACACCGACCGCGGCTCCGGCGTCCGCGACTCGATCGAGCTGCTGATGAAGCTCGAGCGCCAGGCCGCCGAGGCCGGTGGCGAAGTGCACGTGCTGCTCGGCAACCACGAGATCATGAACCTGATCTACGACGATCGCGACGTGCTGGTGAATCCGGACATCTACGCCAGCTTCGCCGATGAAGGTTCGCCCGGGCTGCGCAAGCAGGCGTTCGAGGACTGGAAGAAGTGGCGGAACCTGCGCCAGATGCGGCAGCAGACCAGCAAGACGGCGCTGGAGGAGCTCCCCCCGGACGTCGCCCGGGAGCTGAACACGTTCCTTAACCAGAGCGAGGAGCAGTGGCTGGCATTCCACCCGCCCGGGTTGATCGAGTATCGCCGGGCGTTCGCCCCGGACGGCAAGTACGGCCGCTGGATGCGCTCGCTGCCGATCGTCGTCAAGCTCGGCGACACGCTCTTCCTGCACGGCGGGATCGGCCCCGACTTCCAGGATCTCAGCGCCCATAAGATCAACGAGCTGCACCGGCGGCGGCTCGAGGAGTGGGCCGAAGACCGGCGGCAGCTCGAAGCGCGGGGGCTGGTGCTGCCGTACTTCAACTGGGAGGAGACCTACCTGGCGCTCCGGCACCAGCTCGACTTTCCCGACAACCGCAGGGACCGGGAGCTGGCGGCGAGGGTGTGGAACAACCTCAAGGGCCTCTACGACGACCTGTTCTCGGACGGCAGCCCGCTCTGGTACCGCGGCTACTCGCGGCCGACGCCCAGCTACGGCCTCGACGATGAGCGGCTGGCCGAGCTGCTCGACCGCACCGACCGCGTCCACGGCGTGCGCCGGACGGTGGCGGGCCATACGCCGCTCGGCAATCACTCGATCCTGAACCGGCTCGACGGCCGCCTGTTCCTGATCGACACCGGCATGCTCACCGCCGTCTACGGCGGCCGCGCGTCGGCACTCGAGATCACCGCCAAGGGCGTCTCGCCGGTCTACGCGCAACCGGATCTCGGCCGGGCGACCGCCGGCAGCAACGGCGGCGACGGCCGGGCGGAAGGGGCGGCGGCGGCCGGGCGAGCCGGACGCGAGCCGGCGGTCGAAGAGGAAGAGGAAGAGGAAGAGGTCGGCGAAGAGGAACAGGTCTGGGAGGTCGCGACGGCGCCGGCGTCCCGGGTGTTTCTCGGGCCCGACGGCGCGCCGCTGCCGTTTCAGCGGCCGGCGGACGTCGAGCGCTTCCTGCGCGAGGCCCGGCCGGTCTCCCAGGAGCCCATCGGCCAGGGCAAGACCGGCGCGGTCCGCGTGCTCCTGGAGCACGGCGGCACCCGCGCGCGCGCCGTCTTCCACACGATCGACGAGAAGGGCGGCAGCCCGCGCGACCCGGTGCTCCTCGACGACGGCACCAAGATGATCTACTTCCGCGACAGCTACCTGGGACAGGTCGCCGTCTACGAGCTGAGCAAGCTCCTGGGCATGAACAACGTGCCGCCGGCGGTGGTCCGCAAGATCGACGGCAAGCGCGGCTCGCTGGCGCTCTGGATCGAGAACGGCACCAACCTGTTCAGCTGGCGGGAGAGCGGCAAGGAGGATCCCGAGAGCCCCTACCTCAGCCTGCAGATGCACGACACGCGGCTGTTCGACAACCTGATCGACAACACCGACCGCAACAGCCAGAACATCTTCTGGACCGGCAACTTCGACGTCTGGTTGATCGACCACACCCGCACGCTGGCGCAGAGCCGGAAGCTGATGAAGCCGAACCGCGTCAAGCGCATCTCGCGCGGCCTGTACGAAGGCCTGAAAAGACTCGATCCGGAGCAGGTGCGCGAGCAGCTCAAGCCCTACATCACCGGGTTCGAGATCAAGGCGCTGCTCAAGCGGCGCGAGCAGATCCTCGCGATCCTCGAGGAGAAGATCGAAAGCCTGGGCGAGGACCAGGTGATCTTCGAGTACGGCGAGGGGCCGGTCGTGACCTTCTCGGAGCCGATCGACTAGCCGCCGATGCCGCTCGAGACCGTACCGCTCCCCGACTACCGCTCGTATCCGGAGGGCGAGATGCTCGCCCGCGCCACCGAGCTGCGCACGGCGATGGCGCGGCGTCGGAGCGTGCGCGACTTTTCCGATCGGCCGGTTCCGGCCGGGGTGATCGACGAGTGCCTGCAGGTGGCGTGCAGCGCCCCGAGCGGCGCTAACCTCCAGCCCTGGCACTTCACCGTCGTCAGCGACCCGGCGATCAAGGCCCGCATCCGCGCGGCGGCCGAGGCCGAGGAGCGCGATTTCTACACCCGCCGGGCGCCCCGCGAGTGGCTCGAGGCCCTCGAACCGCTCGGCACCGACACGGAGAAGCCCTTCCTGGAGACCGCCCCGGTGCTGATCGCGGTCTTCGCGCAGGTCTACAGCTTCACCCGCGACGGCGCCAAGATGAAGCACTACTACGTGCGCGAGTCGGTCGGCATCGCCACCGGCCTGCTGATCACCGCCCTCCACCTGGCGGGCCTGGTCACCCTGACCCACACGCCGGCGCCGATGAAGTTCATGAGCCGCATTCTGGGCCGGCCCGACAATGAGCGTCCCTATCTGCTGCTGCCGGTCGGCTACCCCGCCGACGACGCGCGGGTACCCGCCATCCACCGCCGTCCCTTCGACCACAGCGTGGACTACCTCTAGCGGCCGACTCGGCATGAAGAGCGTTGGCGCGCCCGACCGCTCGGAGCTGCTGCGGGTGCGATCTCTCAGCGTCCGCTACCGCTCCGGCCGGGCGCGGCCGACCGAAGCCGTACGCGACGTCGATCTCGAGATCGCGGCCGGCGAGGCGATCGGCATCCTGGGCGAGTCGGGCTCGGGCAAGTCGAGTCTGGCGCTGGCGCTGCTCGGCCTGCTGCCGCCCAACGGCACGATCGCGGGCGGCAGCGTCGTCTTCGAAGGCCGCGAGCTCCTGGGCCTCGGCGACGCCGCCCTCGATCGCCTGCGGGGCGATCGGATCGCGATGGTCTTCCAGGAGCCGGGCCTGGCGCTGAGCCCGTTTCTGCGCGTCGGCGCGCAGATCGGCGACGTCCTGCGCGCGCATCACCCGGTCTCGGCCGGCGCCGCGCGCCTGCGGGTGCTCGAGCTGCTCGAGCGGGTGCGCTTCGCGGAGCCGGCGTCGGTCTTCCGTGCCTACCCCCACCAGCTCAGCGGCGGCGAGCGCCAGCGCGTGGTCATCGCGCAGGCGCTCATCTGCGGTCCCGCCCTGCTGATCGCCGACGAGCCCACCGCGGCGCTCGATACGGTCACCCAGGCAGCCCTGATCGAGCTGTTCGCGGCGCTCGGCCGCCTCTCCGAGATGGCGCTGCTGTTCATCAGCCACGATCCTCGGCTGCTCGCCCGGGTCGCCGACCGGATTCTGGTCGTCTACGCCGGCCGGGTCGTCGAACAGGGCCCGGCCGCCGAGCTGCTGGCCGCGCCCGCCCACCCCTCTCCGCGCCAGCTTCTGAGGTGCGTGCCTCCGGCCCGCCGGGAGACGGCGCGGCGAGCCCCCCTGCACGTCATCCCGGGCGCGCCACCGGCACTCGCCCCGCCGCCTCCCGGCTGCGCCTTCGAGGCCCGCTGCCCCGACCGTCTGGGGCGCTGCGCGCTCGACGACCCCGCCGTCAGCACGCTGCCCGGAGGCCGCTCGGTCTGGTGCTGGAACCCCGCGCCGACCACCGAATGACGCCGACCGCGGGCGCGCCACCGCTGCTCGAGGCCCGCGATCTCGGCAAGAGCTACGCGGTCGCGCGCGGCTGGCTCCGCGAGCCCGTGCGGCGCCCGGCATTCGCCGGCGTCGACCTGACCCTCGAGCCCGGCCGGATCGTCGGCCTGGTGGGCGCGTCGGGGGCCGGAAAGTCGACTCTCGGGCGCTGCCTCAGCCTACTCGAGCGACCCGATTCGGGCTCCCTTCTCTACCGGGGGCGCGAGGTGGGCGCCGCGAGCGATCGCACCCTGCGCGCGTTCCGCAGCGACGTCCAGCTCGTCTTCCAGGACGCCGCAAGCTCGTTCAACCCGCGCTGGTCGGCGCGCCGGATGCTCGAGGAGCCGCTGCTGCTGGCCGGCCGCTCGCGTCCGGATCGGCGCGCCCGGCTCGAGGAGCTTGCCGAACTGGTGGGCCTCCGAGCCACCGACCTGGATCGGCGGGCGCGCGACTTCAGTGGCGGCCAGCTGCGGCGCCTGAACCTGGCGCGGGCGCTCAGCATCGAGCCGAGCGTCCTGATCCTCGACGAGCCCTTTACGGGCCTCGACCTGTCGCTCCAGGCGCAGGTGGCGAATCTCTTGACCACCATCCAGCGGCGGCGCGGCCCGGCCTGCCTCCACATCTCGCACGACCTCGCGATGGTGAGTCACCTGGCGGACGAGGTGATCGTCCTCGATGCGGGCCGCATCGTGGAGCGGGGGGACATCGACGAGGTCCTGAGCCACCCCGCCGCGCCTCCGACCCGAAGGCTGATCGCCGCCGGCCTCGCGCCGCCGACCTGATGCGGTTCTGCCTGCGACGACTCACCCACAGCGCCGCTTTGCTGGCGGGGGTCTCGCTGCTCACCTTCCTGCTCGCCGAGTTGGCGCCGGGCGACTACCTGAGCCGGCTGCGGCTCGATCCGGAGATCCCCGAGGAGACCGTCGACCTGATGACCGAGCGGCTCGGCCTCGATCGGTCGCCGGTCGCCCGCTACTTCTACTGGCTCGGCTCGCTCGCCCGGCTGGAGCTCGGCTTCTCCTACCAGACGGGCGCGCCGGTCGCCTCCCTGGTCACCCGGGCGGCGCGCAACACGCTCTGGCTCACCGGTCTCGCCACCCTGTTCGCCTGGGGCCTGGCACTGCCGCTCGGCATCTGGGCAGCCGAGCGCCGTGGGCGCTTGAGCGCGGCGCTGTCGGACGCGGCGAGCTCGCTGCTGCTCGCCGTGCCCGATGTCCTCCTGGCGCTCGTGCTGCTCCTCGTGGCGCTGCGCACCGGTTGGTTTCCGACCGGCGGCATGGCGTCGCTCGATTTCGACGACGCCGGCCCCCTGGGCAAGCTCGCCGACCTGGCCCGCCACGCGTTCCTGCCCACCCTGGCGCTGGTGCTGGCCACGCTGCCGACGCTCTTCCGGCACGTCCAGGCCAGCTTCGCCGACGTTCTCGGCTCACCCTTCCTGCGCGCGGTGCGCGGCGCCGGGATTCCGAGGCGGCGGCGGCTGCTGCGTTACGCGCTGCCCGCGGCCGCGAATCCGCTGATCTCGCTGTTCGGGCTGTCGATCGCGTCGCTGCTCAGCGCCTCGCTCTTGATCGAGGTGGTGATGAGCTGGCCCGGCATCGGGCCGCTGATGCTCAGGGCGGTTCTCGAGCAGGACGTCTACGTGGTTCTCGGCGTGGTGATGGCGTCGACCTGCCTGCTGCTGATCGGCAACCTGGTCGCCGACCTCCTGCTCTACGCCCTCGATCCGAGAATCCGCCGGGAGCCGGGTTGAAGATCACGGCGGCACGTTGCGCGGGCGCTTGCCTGCTGGCGGCTCACCTGGCCGCGGCGGCAGCGGGGTTCATCGCCCCGTACGACTACGCCCGCCAGCATCGGGACTTCCCCTACGCGCCACCGACCGGCCTGCATCTCGTCGACCCGCAGGGCGAGTTCCACCTGATCCCCTTCGTCTACGGCCGGCGGCCGGCCGCGAACGGCAGGGGGTACGTCGAAGTCCGGAGCGAGCGCTACCCCCTGCGCTTCTTCGCCACCGGCGACGACTACCGCCTGCTCGGGCTCTTCCGCACCTCGCGCCACCTGGTCTCGGTCGAGTCCCCAGGCCGCCTCTTCCTGATGGGCACCGACGGCCTGGGGCGCGATCTCTTCTCGCGTTTGGTTCACGGCGGCCGGGTGTCGCTGTTCGCCGGTCTCTTCGGCGCCTCGATCGCCCTCGCTCTCGGCTGCGCGGTGGGCGTGCTCTCCGGCTTCTACGGCGGCCGGCTCGACCGCCTGCTGATGCGCACCACCGAGGTGTTCATGGCCTTGCCGTGGCTGTACCTCCTGATCGCCGCGCGGGCGCTGCAGCCGCTCGACACGCCGCCCCACCGGGCGTTCCTGACGGTGGTGCTCATCCTCGGCTGCTTCGGCTGGCCGCGGCCGGCGCGGCTGATCCGGGGCGTGGCCCTGACCGCCCGCGGCCGCGAGTACGTGCAGGCCGCCCGCGGCTTCGGCGCTTCGAGCCTCTACCTCCTGAGCCGCCACGTGCTGCCGCAGACCGCCTCCGTGGCCTGGACCCAGGGCGCCCTGCTGGTGCCGCAGTTCATCCTCGCCGAGGTCGGCCTGTCCTTCCTCGGCGTCGGCATCAGCCAGCCCCTGCCGAGCTGGGGCAACATGCTGGGAGAGCTCCAGCGATTCCACGTCCTCGCATCCGGTTGGTGGTGGATGCTCTACCCCGGAGTCGCCCTGGTGCTGGTCATCCTCGCCTACCACGCCCTCGCCCGTGGTGCTACAGTCGCGCCCGAGTAGCCAGCCCGACCCTCACCGAACCCCCTTTTCGACCAGCCCGTGCCCCACCTGCCTCGAACCCTGCGGAGCCTCGCGCTGCTCGCGACGCTCACGACCCTCGGGTGCGGCCAGCCGCCGGCCGAGCGACAGGCGCTCCCGGAGCCGGCCACCGGCCGCCAATCGGGCGTGCCCGGCGGGCGGCTCGTGGCGGCGCTGCGAGCGGCGCCCGGAACGCTCAATCCGCTGTTGACGATCGATCGGCCTGCCCAGACGCTCAGCTACCTGACCTCCGCGGACTTGATTCGCATCAACCGCTCGACGCAGAGGACCGAGCCCGCGCTGGCCGAGAGCTGGGCCGCGTCGGAGGACGGCACCCGCTACACGCTGCGTCTGCGCCCCGGAGTCCGCTTCTCCGACGGCGAGCCGTTCGACGCCGACGACGTGGTGTTCAGCTTCCGGCTCCACCTCGACCCCGAGGTCGGCTCGCCGCACCGCGCCCTGCTGACCGTTCGAGGCGAGCCGATCCGGGTCGAGAGGATCGACAGCCACACCGTG
The DNA here is from genome assembly GCA_041575955.1 of Thermoanaerobaculia bacterium. GTDB lineage: Bacteria > Acidobacteriota > Thermoanaerobaculia > Multivoradales > JAHEKO01 > JAHEKO01. Next base: position 14,656 of record JBFGLX010000004.1, on the reverse strand, counting down.
GCCTTCGAGCTCGCCGCTCCCTACGCCGCCGGAGAGCGCATCTTCGACAGCGTCGCCATCGTCCCAGCGCACCGGCTCTCCGAGAGCCACGCGCTCGGCACCTTGCCGTCGGTCTGGGAGCTCGACGGCACGACGGAGCCCATCCCCGGCCTGGGGCCGTTCGTCGTGACCTCGTACCGGCCCGGGGAGGCGCTGATCCTCGAGCGCAATCCACACTACTGGAAGACGGACGAGAGCGGGCAGCCGCTGCCCTACGTGGAGGAGGTGGTGCTGCTGCTCGTGGCCAGCGAGGACGCCCAGGCGATCCGGTTCCAGAACGGCGAGATCGACGTCGTCAGCGACCTGAGCGCCGAGAACTACTCCGCGCTCGAGGCCGCGGCGGCGGGGCGCTACGTGCTCGAAGATCTCGGCGCCGGCCTCGGCTACGACTTCGTGTTCTTCAATCTGAACGATCTGTCGGGCGCCGGACTGCCCGCGGTCACCGCTCGCCAGAAGTGGTTCCGGCAGCGCGATTTCCGCCACGCGGTCTCGGAGGCGATCGATCGAGACGCCATCCGGCGGCTCGTCTACCACGGCCGGGCGACGATCGTCGGCGGTCCGGTCACCGACGGCAACCGGCTGTGGCGCAACGAGGCGATCGTACCGGCGCCGCGATCGCTCGAGGGCGCCCGCGCGCGGCTGGCGGCCGCCGGCTTCTCGTGGAACGCAGACGGCCGCCTCCGCGACGCGTGGGGAGCGCCGGTCGAGTTCACGATCATCACCAACTCGAGCAACACGCAGCGGCTCGAGATGGCCGCGATCGTCCAGGAGGACCTGCGCCAGCTCGGCATCTCCGTTCAGGTCGTGCCGCTCGAGTTCCAAACGATGGTGGAGCGGCTACTGGTCTCGCACGACTACGACGCCTGCCTGCTGGGCCTGGGCAGCGGCGACGTCGATCCGAACTCGGCCATGAGCGTCTGGCTCTCTTCGGGCGGCTCGCATCTGTGGGCTCCCGGCCAGGCGAGCCCCGCGACCGCGTGGGAGGCGGAGATCGACTCGCTGATGACCGCTCAGCTGGCCGAGCTCGACCCGGTGGCGCGCAAGCGCCAGTACGACCGCGTGCAGGAGATTCTGGCGGCGGAGCTGCCGCTGATTCCCCTGGTGAGCCCCAACGTGCTGGCGGGCGCGCGCCGTGGGCTGCGCAACTTCCGGCCCGCGGTTCTCGAGCCGACGGCGCTCTGGAACGTCGATGAGCTGTTCTGGGCGGCCGGGGCCAAAAACCTCGATTAATGCTGGCTCAATCGCCTGGCGCATGGTACGATCCCGCCGTTCAGAGGGTAGATTCGACCTCGATGGAGCGAGACGAGGATCTCCAGTCAGTTCCCGGCGGATCGTCCGGTTGAGTGAAATCGCACAAGCCTTTTTATTGATTAACTTGGAGGGAGCCTCCTGACTGGGAGGACCATCCGCGAAGAGAAGGAGACTGAATGAACAAGTCCGAAATGGCTGACAAGCTGGCGAAGAAGTGTGACATCTCGCAGGCCAAGGCCAACGAGATCGTGGCGGCGATCTTCGACTCGAGACCCGGCCACGGCATCATCGCCACTGCCCTCGACGCCGGCGGCAAGGTCCAGCTCGCAGGCTTCGGGTCCTTCGGCACCAAGAGCCGCGCGGGCCGCAAGGGCCGCAACCCCGCCACCGGCGAGGAGATCTACATCGCGGCCAAGAAGTACGCCTACTTCAAGCCCGCCAAGGGCCTCAAGGACCGCGTCGCGGACTAGCCGGTCTGGCTAGCCTGATTCTGGTAACGGTCGGGCCAGCCCGAGCTCGAGAGACCCCGACACGGCTGGTGCGCCGTGACGGGGTCTTTTTATTTGTCTCCCTTCGACTACTACCGTCGCCTGAGCCCGGCGAACCGCCGCATCTACCGCCAGAGCGACCTGCTCACCGAGATCCGCCTGCCGGCGCCGGCCGGGCTGCGGCGCCTGGCGAGCTCGATCGGAGAGCTGCTGGCCGCCGACCGGCGGCCGGAGCTGGAGGCGGTCTGCCAGGATTTGGTCGATCGCATCAACGACCAGCTCGACGCCCCCGCGGCGCGCGTCCGGGTGCTGGCCAAGCGGCCGTCCCGCACCTGGGGCGAGCTGCACGGGCTTTACGAGCCGCCGGAGGACGGGCGACCGGCCCGGCTCACGGTCTGGATGAGAACCGCCCAGCGGCGCCAGGTGGTGGCGTTCAAGACGTTCATCCGGACGCTCTTCCACGAGCTCTGCCACCACCTCGACTACGAGCACTTCCGACTCGCCGACTCGTTTCACACCGAGGGCTTCTTCAAGCGCGAATCGAGCCTGTTCAAGCAGGTCGTCAACGGCGGCTGAGGCCGGGCGCCGGGATCGAGTCCGAGAGGCGCGAGCGGCCGGATCCGGCCAGATCGACGAAGCGCACGAGCATGTCCGCGGTGTGCGGGCTGTCGGTGAAGCGCTCGAGCGTGGCCGCCGCTGCGCCGCCCTCGGCGAACGTCTCGTAGTTCTCCTGGTACTTCACGAACCGCTCGCGGTTCTCATCGCCGCTCAGCTCGGGGTGGAACTGGGTCGCCCAGATCGGCTTGCCCTCGATACGAAAGGCCTGGTACGGACAGCGCCGGCTGGCCGCCAGGTGGACCGCGCCCGGCGGCAGGGCGCGCGCCCGATCCTTGCGGCCCATCTGGGCGGCGAACGTTGCCGGCAGCGCGCCGAGCAGCGGATCCGCGTGCCCCGCTTCGGTCAGGGCGAGCTCGTAGGTCCCGACTTCGGTGCTGTCGGGATCGTAGACGACCTCGCCGCCGAGCGCCGCCGTCAGGCACTGGAAGCCGAAGCAGGAGGCGAAGAACGGATGACCGCGCTCGGTGACGTCCCTCAGAAGTCCGAGCAGGGCCGCGAACTGCGGCAGATCGCTCTGCGACACCAGGAAGTCGCCGCTGCCCCCCATCAGCAGGATGTCGTGCTCGGCGACGATCGACAGGGCGGGCGGCCCCTTGAGCAGGTCCCAGCAGACGATCCGCTCGGGTTCGATCCCGAGCTTGCCCGCGAAGCAGCGACGCTCCTGCGCGCGCATCGGGTCGTCCGCGAGGCGCGCCTGCAGGAGCAGAAAGAGCAGTCCGTCCATTCGCCGAATACTACCGCGCCGGGTCGGGGACCGAGGCGATGGCGAAGGCGGGCTAGGCACCCTCCTCGGCAGGCTCCTCCAGGCGCCCGAAGCGCGCCGCCAGGGCCGCCCGGACATCGAGGGCAAGGCTCAGGAGCGCCGGCACCAGGAAGATCGTGAACAGCGTCGAGACCAGCAGCCCGCCCACCACCACGCTGCCCAGGCCGCGGTAGAGCTCCGATCCGGCTCCCGGGAAGAGGACCAGCGGCAGCATGCCGCACACACTGGTCAGGACGCTCATGAAGATCGGCCGGATGCGGGTGCGCACCGATTCGCGGATCGCCGCGCGCGGCGCCATCGAATCGGCGCGCATCTGATTGAGCGACTGGTGGACGATCAGGATGGCGTTGTTGACCACCGTGCCGACCAGGATGATGAACCCGAGCATGGTCAGGACGTCGAGCGCCTGGTAGGTGAACAGGTTGACCACGCCAAGGCCGAGGAAGCCGCCGAGCGCCGCCAACGGCACGCTGAACAGGATGACCAGCGGGTAGAGGAAGCTCTCGAACAAGGCCGCCATCAGCAGATAGGTGATGACGATGGCCAGGACGAAGTTCCACTTGAGAGCCTCGGCGGTCTGCGTCAGCTTGTCGGCGGTGCCGCTCAGCCGGGCCCGGTAGAGGCCCGCCAGCTCGCCACCCCGGCGCATCGGCTCGAGGATCTTCTCCTCGATCGTCTCCATCGCCGTCTGCAGCGGGATCTCCTCGGGCGGCGTCACCTGGATGGTGATCGCGCGCTGCCGCTCCCGATGGGCGATCGAGGTCGGCCCGGTCGAGACCTCGATGTCCGCCACCGTGCCGAGGGTGACGATCTCGCCCGACGGCACCGCGATCGGCAGCTGCTCGATCAGATGGGTTCGATAGTCCCACTCCTCCTCGGCGATGACCTTGAGGTCGACCTCGTGGCCGTCCAGCTGATAGTCGCTCGCCTTGGCGCCGTCGACCAGGGCGTTCACCATGCTGCCGAGCTGGCGGTTGGAGAGCCCGAGCTCGGCGGCCCGGCGCCGGTGCGTGCGTACGTGGACCTCCGGGTTCGACAGGTCGAGGCTGGGCACCGGCCGCGCCTGGGCGCCGGGCAGCTCCCGCATCACCCCGCCGAGGACCTTGCCGCCGTGGGCGATCAGCTCTTCGAGCCGCGGGCCGGTCAGCTCGACGTCGATCGAGCGGCCCGAGCCGAAGCTGCGCTGGAAGATGCTCGACTGGAAGACGAAGGCGAACGCCCCCGGCAGCTGGGCGTTGATCCGCGCGAACTCCGGCAGCAGCTCGCGCACGCGACCCGGATCGCGGGCGCTGATGCCCATGAAGACCATGTTGGGGACCGCGCCGAACCAGTAGTCGGCGATGCCGCCCCCCGGCTCGTCGACGGTCTCCGCGGCCGGCTGCGTCCAGAGGTGCGACAGGCCGCGAACGTAGTAGTCGCTCATCGCGACGTTCTCTTCGAGGTTCTGCCCCGGTGGCGGCTGGATGAGCCCGAAGAGGAAGTTCTGGTTGCCGGTCGGCAGGTACTCGGCCTTGGGCATCAAGACGACGCTCAGACCGATCGCCGCCGCCGTGAAGCCGGCGACGACGGCGATGCGGCGGCCGGTGCTACCGGTGATGCCGTGCACAACGTCGGTCACCCAGTCGGTGAACCTGCCGGCCAGCCGGGCGCCGCCCCAGAGCGCCTTGAAGCCCGCCTGATCCTCTCCGGTGTCCGCGCCGCCCAGGATCTTGCCCGACAGGCTCGGGATGACCGTCATCGCCACCAGCAGGCTGAGGCCGACCGCGCAGCTGATCGCCAGGGCGATGTCGCGGAAGAGCTGCCCCGCCTCCTCCTGCACGAAGAGGATCGGCAGAAAGACGGCGATCGTCGTCAGGGTGCTGGCCAGCACCGCTCCCCACACCTCCTGGGCGCCGTCGAGGGCCGCCCGGAAGCGGCTCTTGCCGCGCTGCCGGTGGCGATAGGTGTTCTCGAGCACGACGATCGAGTTGTCCACCACCATGCCCACGGCGAAGGCCATGCCGGCCAGACTGACCACGTTCAGGGTGCGCCCGAACGCCGCCATCATGAGGAAGGTCCCGACGGCGCTGATCGGAATCGCCACGGCCACCACGAAGGTGCTCGACCGGCTGCGCAGGAAGAGCAGCAGCACCACGATCGCCAGGGTCCCGCCCAGCATCAGGCTCTGCTGGACCAGGTCGATGGCGCTCTCGATGTACTCGGTGGAGTCGTAGACCAGGGCGACGTAGAGGCCGCGATCGGCGAGCAGCTCGCGGTTGACGCGCACCAGCGTGTCCTTGATCTCCGACATCACGTCCAGGAGGTTCGCGCCCGGCGCGCGCACCGCGTTGAACGCCAACGTCGAATGGCTGAAATAGAAGATCTCCGCATCCCGCTTGCTGTAGCTGGCCTCGATCCGGGCGACGTCGCGCACGTAGACCGGCACGCCGTTCTGAACCGCCACGACGACGTCGCCGATCTCCTCAGGCGCCGAGTACTCGCCGACGGTCCGCACCACGTAGCGCCGGCTCCCTTCGTCGAAATCGCCGGCCGAGTAGTTGCGGTTCTCGCGATCGATCGCCGCCATCAGGTCGACGATGGTGATGCCGCGCGCCGACAGCGCCGCCGGGTCGACGATCACCTGCATCTCCCGCTCGCGGCCGCCGAAGACGTTGACGGTGCCGACCCCCGGCACGCGCTCGATCTCGGGCTTGACGAAGTTCTCGAAGAAGGTCAGCTCGGAGGGAATGTCGCCGCGGTAGTCGCCGTCCTCGGTCGGCAGCAGCACGAACCAGGCCATCGCGTTGGCGTTGGCGTCCCCGGACTGCACGACCGGCTTCTCGGCGTCGTCGGGATAGCTCGGCACCTGCTGCAAACGGTTGGAGACTCGCAGCAGCGCGGCGTCGACGTCGGTCCCGGTGCGGAAGGTCAGGGTGATCGAGCCGAAGCTGTCGGAGCTGGTGCTCTCCATGCGCAGCAGCCCCTCCAGCCCCTGCAGCTGCTCCTCCTGCTCGTCGACGATCTCGCGCTCGATCTCCTGCGGGCTGGCTCCGGGCCAGACCGTGTTGACCGTGACCACGGGCTCGTCGATGGTCGGCGTCAGCTGCACCGGAATCCGGAACAGCGCCAGGCCGCCGAACAGCAGGAGCAGAATCGCGCCCACCGCAACGCGCACCGGGTAGCGAATCGCGCCTTCGACGATGCTCATGGCCTGGCCAGCTCCTTGAGCCGCGCCTCGACCCTGGCACCCGGCGCCAGCCGCTCGTTGCCCTGGGTGACCACGCGCGCGCCCGCGCCGACCTCGCCGGCCACCGCGACCCAGGCGCCCTGGGCCTTGCCGACGGCGACGTCGACCGGCTCGACCCGGTCGTCGTCGCCGATGACGAAGACGAAGCGCCGGTCTCCCTGAGAGACGATGGCGTCCTTGGGCACCAGCACCTTCGATTCGGCGCTGCCGATCGGCAGCCGGACCCGCGCCAGCATGCCGACCCCTACCCTGCCGTCCGGGTTCGGGATCTGGATCTTGACCGGGAAGGTGCGGGCCCGCGGATCGGCCCTGGGGACGACCGAGCGCACCCGGCCCTCGATCGGCCGGTCCGGCAGGGCGGCGACCGACACTTCCACCGATTCACCGGCGACCAGCCCGTCGTAGAACGACTCGGGCACCTCGAGCGTCACCTCGAGGTCGCCCACGTCGACCAGCTCGACCACCGGATCGCCGGCCGACAGCCACTCGCCGACCGCCGTGTGCTCGGCCACCACCACGCCGTTGAACGGCGCCCGCACGACCGTGCGCTCGAGCTCGTCGCGAAACTGGGCGACGTCGGCGCGCAGCTGCGCCACCCGTCCCGCCCCGGCCTCGACCTCGGTCAGCGCGTTGTCGAGCTCCTGCCGGCTGATGACCCGCTCGTCGAACAGGCCCTGGGCGCGATCGCGCCGTCCTTCGGCGAGCTTGAGCCGCGCCTCCGCCTCCGCCAGCTGGCCCTCGGCCGATCGCAGGCGGAGCTCGAAGGTGTCCGGACGCAGGCGCGCCAGGGTCGCGCCGCGCCGCACCGCCTGCCCGTCGCGCGCTCCCAGCTCGATCACGACGCCGGCGATGCTGCTGGCCACCACGCTCGACGTCCGGGAAGCCACCGAGCCGGTGAGCTCGAGAGACTCGCGCAGATCATGGGCGATGGCCTCGGCATAGCTGACCTGCAACGCCATGTCGGGCGGCTGCGCGGCGAGCGGCGCCGCCAGGGCAAGCGCGACCGCGGTCAGAGGAGCGATTGGACTCGATGTCACGGTCTCTTCCCTGGTTCGAGCCACCAGTCTATCGACTTGCGGCCTCCGCGTTCAGGCCCGCGGGCGTGCCGGCCCGGCCAGCCAGCCATGATAGCCGGACCGGCGCCGGCCCGCCTGCTACCGTATCGGGCCAGTGGTCGCCCGGGGGGCCGTCCCACCATGATCCTGCCGATTCCCGATGGGCTCGCGAACGCCCTGGCAGCCTCGGTCGCGGTCGCGACGCTGCTGCCCTTCTGGCGCCGGGAGGCCTGGTGGATCCGGGCCTGCGCCTTTCCCCGCGCGCAGATGCTGGCGCTCTGCCTGGTGGCACTCGGCGCCGCGCTCCTGGTGAGCCGGCCGGCGTCGGTCGCCGGCCTGGCGAGGGCGGCCACGATCGCCGCCTGCGCGGTGGTGCAGGCGCTCCACGTCCTGCCGTTCACGCCGGTCTGGCGCCGCCAGGTGGCCGACGCCGGGCGCGGCGCCCGCCCCTCGGTGGCGATCCTGATCGCCAACGTGCTGATGCACAACCGCGACGCCGGGGCGCTCGTCTCCAGGGTCCGGGAGCTCGAGCCCGACCTGCTGCTGCTCGTGGAGACCGACGAGTGGTGGCGTGACGCGATGGCCGGGCTGCGGGCCGAATACCCGCACGCGATCGAGCGGCCGCTCGACAACACCTACGGCATGCTCTTCTACTCGCGGCTGCGGCTGCGCGATCCCGAGGTCCGTCATCTGGTCGAAAACGACGTGCCGTCGGTCAGATGCCGGATCGAGCTCCCCGGGGGCGACGAGGTCACCTTCATCGGGCTCCATCCCAGGCCGCCGGTTCCGCACGAGGCCACCGCCACCACCGAGCGCGATGCCGAGCTGCTGCTCGTCGCCCGGGAGCTGCACGGCACGACCGGCGCCGCGATCGTCGCCGGCGACTTGAACGACGTCGCCTGGTCCCGCACCACTCGCCTCTTCCGGCGGGTCAGCGGCCTGCTCGACCCGCGCGTCGGACGCGGCCTGTTCACCACCTTCCCGGCGCACCTTCCGTGGCTCCGCATGCCGCTCGATCACGTCTTCGCCTCGGCGCACTTCCTGCTGGACCGGCTGCACCGCCCCCGGAGCTTCGGCTCCGACCACCTGCCGATCTTCGCCCGCTTCGTCTACGAGCCCGGCGCCCGCCCCCGGCAGCGGCCCGAAGCTCCCGACGGCGACGAGCTCGACCTCGCCCGGGAGAAGGTCGAGAAGGCCGGCCGGCCGCTGCAAAGACCGGACTAGCTAGAATCGCGGACGATCCATGCACGAAGGGTTCGACAGCCCCGCGCTCCACCTGTCCGTAGCGCTCGCCGTGGGCATGATCGCCCAGTCGCTGGCGCGCCACCTGCGCATCCCCGGCATCGTCCTGCTGCTGGGCGCCGGCGTGCTCCTTGGCCCGGACGTCTCGGGCGTCATCCGCCCCGAGATCCTCGGCGACACGCTCCCGATGCTGGTCGGTTTCGCGGTCGCGGTGATCCTGTTCGAAGGCGGCCTCAACCTGCGGGTCGAGCGCCTGCGGCGCGAGGCTCGCAGCATCCGCCAGCTGATCACCGTCGGCGCGGCGGTGACCGGCGCCGGTGGCGCGATCGCCGCCCGCCTCTGCCTGGGCTGGAGCTGGGAGCTGGCGGTGCTCTTCGGCACCCTGGTGATCGTCACCGGCCCGACGGTCATCGGGCCGATCCTCAAGCGGGTGAGGCTCAGCCGCGGCGTGGCGACGGTGCTCGAGGCGGAAGGGGTGCTGATCGACCCGATCGGCGCGATCGCCGCCGTGGTGGCGCTCGAGATCGTCCTGCATCCTGCGGTCTCGGTGGCCGGTGGCGGCGGCGACCTGCTCGTCCGCCTCGGCCTGGGCACCCTGATCGGCGCCATCGGCGGCGCCGCGATCGCCGGTCTCCTGCGCTTCGAGCGGATCGTGCCCGAGGGGCTGGAGAACGTCTTCATCCTGTCGCTGGTGCTGGCCCTGTTCCAGATCTCCAACGCCCTGCTGCCCGAGAGCGGCATCATGGCGGTGACCGTCGCCGGCTTGGTGGTCGGCAACTTCGAGACCCGCCAGCTGCACGACCTGCGGGAGTTCAAGGAGCAGCTGACGGTGATGCTGATCGGCATGCTGTTCGTGCTGCTGGCCGCGGACGTACGGGTCGAGCAGATCCAGGCGCTCGGCATGGGGGGCGTCTGGACGGTCCTTGCCCTGATGCTCGTGGTCCGGCCGCTCAACATCTGGATCGGGACCGCGGGCTCGGGGCTGTCGGTGCGCGAGAAGGCGTTCTTGTCGTGGATGGCGCCGCGCGGCATCGTCGCCGCCGCAGTCTCCTCGCTGTTCGCCCAGGAGCTGAACAACGCCGGGATCGAGGGCGGCAGCGAGCTCCGCGCCCTGGTCTTCCTGGTGATCGCCGCCACCGTCTTGATCCAGGGCCTGACCGGTGGCCTGCTGGCGAGCCTGCTGGGCGTGCGCAGGCCGAGCAGCACCGGGGTCGCGATCCTGGGCGCCAACCCGCTCGCCCTCGCCTTCGCCGAGGTCTACCGCGAGGCGGATCAGCGCCTCCTGCTGCTCGATTCGAGCGCCGCCGCGAGCCATGCCGCGGAGGAGCGCGGCTTCCGGATCGTGTTCGGCAACGCGCTCGAGCCGCGCCTGCTGGCCCGCGCCGAGATCGACAGCCGCGCCGCCTGCATCGCCCTGACGCCCAACGACGAAGTGAATCTATTGTTCACGCGGCGGGTCCGGGAGGTGTCGAAGACCACCGACGTGTGGACCGCGCTCAGCCGGGACAGCGGGAAGGTCACGCCCGAGATGGTCCACCGGCTGGGCGGCACCGTGCTCTGGGACGCTCCCCAGTACCTCGGCCTCTGGAGCGGTCGCATCGAGCGCCGGCGGGCGCGGGTCGAGAAGTGGATGTGCGAGCTGCCGCGGCCCCCGGCCAAGGCCGAGGCGGCGGGGAGCGCCGAAGAGCGGACGCGAAAACAGGACCTGCTGCCGCTCGCGGTCCGGCGCGGCGACCGGGTCTGGCCGTACTCATCCGAGCTGGCCCTCAAGCCGGGCGACGAGCTGCACGTCCTGGTGCAGCAGGACCGGCGCGAAGCCGCCCGCGCCTGGCTGATCCACCAGGGCTGGCGCGAGGTGCCGGCGCTCGCCGGCGACGGGGCCGAGGAGCCGTCGTAGCGGTCGGTCGAGACGAGCTCGACCGCTACAAGGGCTCGGGAAGATCGCCGACGCCGCCCAGCAGCAGCGCCGGATCGAGCCGGGCGCCGCGCCAGCGGACGCCGAAGTGCAGGTGGGGTCCGGTCGCCCGGCCGGTGGCTCCCACCGCTCCGATCACCTGACCGCGGGCGATCTCGTCGCCGCTGGCCACCGCCAGCTCGGAGAGATGGAAGTACATGGTGATCAGCCCCTCGCCATGATGGACGAACACGCTCTTGCCGGAGAAGAAGAGATCGTCGGCCAGGACCACGGTGCCGGCCGCCGCCGACCTGACGGGGGCGCCGGTGGCGGCGGCGAAATCGGCACCGCTGTGGGGACTGCGGGGCTGGTCGTTGAAGAAGCGGCGGGAGCCGAACCGGCCGCCCGCGGGCAGCGGGTCGAGCGGCGGCGCCAGCGGCAGGCTGAACCGGCGCGGGCCGTCGCTCGACCAGAGCGCTCCGACGCGCTGCGCTTCGCGCGCCGCCCGGGCGGCGTCGGCCGCCGACAGGTTCACCTTGGAGTCGTCCTCGAGCGTGATGTGCTGGACCGGGTAGGGGTAGTCGCCGACGCGCACGACCGCGGTCTCGCGCGCGCCGCGGGCGCGCCGCCAGACCTCGACCGGGCCGGGCCGCTCGAGCAGATCGATCGGGTACCAGCAGGCGCCGTCGACCGGCGCCCAGCCGGCGCCGCCGCGGCCGCAACGCTCGAGCTCGATGCCCGGCCACCGGACCAGCCCGCCGGGCGGCGCCGTCACCTCGGGGGCGGCGAGCGCCCCGGCCGCGGCCAGAACGAGCGCGAACGCCAGGCCGAGCGTCGAGCGCCGGCTCACCGGCCGCCCTCGAGCTCGTTCGATGGCGGCCAGTGCGTCAGCGGGCCGGCCGGCGCCTCGAGCAGCCCCAGCTCGCGAGCGATCCGCGCCAGCGCCCTGGCGCTCTCGGCGAGCCGCGCGATCGAGGCGACCCGCTCGCCGCCGCCGATCCACCGGCCTTCGCTGAGCAGCTCGAACGGCGTCTTCGGGCGGGGAAACTCCTCGACCGTCAGGTCCGCGTCCTCGTCCACGCCGATCGCCTCGCGCACCCGCCGCATCGCCACCCGGTAGCCGCCGAGCTCGTCCACCAGGCCGCGCTCGAGGGCGTCCTCGCCGGTCCAGACGCGGCCGCGGGCGATCTCGTGCACCGCGGCGCGGGTCAGCGAGCGTCCGTCGGCGACCTTGGCGGTGAAGTCGTCGTAGATCCGGTCGAGCGAGGCCTCGATCCGCTGCCACCCGCCGGCGTCGAAATCGTGGTTGCCGCTCCAGATGCGAGCGCTCTCGCTGGTGGCGACGTCGTCCCACGAGATCCCCGCCTTGGACCACAGCCCGCGGCTGATCAGCTTGCCGCCGTAGACCCCGATCGAGCCGGTGACGGTGCCCGGCTGGGCGACGATGGCGTCCGCCGCCATCGCGACGAAGTAGCCACCCGAGGCGGCGACGTCGCCCATCGAGACGATCACCGGCTTGCCCGCCTCTCGCGCCCGGACCATCTCCCGCCAGATCGTGTCCGAAGCGACGTAGGAACCGCCCGGGCTCGAAACGCGGAAGAGGATCGCCTCGACGCCCTCGTCGTCGACCGCGTCGCGGAACGCCTGCGCCACGGTCTCCGAGCCCATCGTCTGCTCGCCGAGGAGCGGATCGTAGCCGCTCTCGCCGCGCGCCACCGCGCCGACGCCGTAGATCAGCGCCACCTTCCTGCCCCAGCCGGTGGCCGCGGTCCAGCGCGCCGAGCGCTCGGACCGGGAGTAGCGCGCCAGCGGCACGAGCTCGGCGTCCGCGAACCGCTCTTCGAGCTCCGCGTAGGCGGCGTCGCGGTAGGCGAGCTCGTCCACCAGGCCGGCCTCGAGCGCCTCGCGGCCGAGCAGCGGGCTGCGGGCGCTGAGGCGGCGCACCTCGTCCTCGGCCAGCCGCCTCGCCTCGGCGATGCCGCGCACGATCTGCCCGAACTGCGAGTCGGCGAGCGCCTGTAGCGCCTCGCGGTGCGCCTCCGTGTACTCCGTCTCGGTAAAGCTGTTGGCGGCGTTCTTGTACTCGTAGCGCTTGCCCATGCGCGGAACGACGTCGAGCTTCTCGAGCAGGCCGCGGTAGAACGGCGTCTCGTAGAGCAGCCCGGTCAGGCTGACGTCGCCCGAGGGCTGCAGGTAGACGCGCTCGAAGGCGGTCGCCAGGTAGTAGGCCGCGTTCGCCGCGCGCCACTCGCCGAAGGTATCGGCGTAGGCGATCGCGGGCTTGCCGGATTCGCGGAAGCGGGTCACGGCATCGCGCAGCTCCTGGATCCCGGCCAGGCCCATCGGGGCGGTGCCGACCCTGGCGACCACGGCCACAACCCGATCGTCCGCGGCGGCGCGATCGAGCGCCCGGACCACGCTCGCCAGCGTCGGCACGACCTCGAAGAGACCGGACGTGAACGACTGGTAGGGCAGGTATTCGGGGTAGGCGGTGGCGAAGTCGAGCTCGAGGATCGCCTGACGGCGGATGGCCGCCGGCCGCTGCGACCAGACGGCCAGACCGAACGCGAGCGCCAGCAGTCCGACAAAGAACAGCACCAGAAGGACGGTCAACCAGGTCTTCTTCATCGCCATGCTCCTCATTCGAGCGGTGAATCCGCTGCCGCGAGCCTACCGGATCGCCGCCGGCGAGCGGTGCCTGGCCAGCCGGCGCCGGCCGGCGCCGACCGCACCGGGGGCGGCACCCCCCTCAGCGGAGCCTGATCTGCTACGATCGAGCGACTTTTGGAAGGACCCATCAGGTCGGAGCGGGCCCACCGCGGGCCTTCAACGACTCGCCATTCAAGGGGGATTCGATGAGACTGTCCAAACTCTTTCTCCTGGCCGGGCTGCTGCCGGCGATCGCCATCACGCCGGTGAGCGCCCAGGACGAGGACGACGACTCGCAGGTGGTCGAGGAGACCATCGTCGTCACCGCCTCGCGAACCGAGCAGCGCCTGCACGAGGTGCCGGCGGCGATCACCGTCCTTTCCGGCGATCTGCTCGAGGAGATCCCCGCCGACGACTATGGCGACTTCCTGCGCAACGCCCCGGGAGTGAACGTCTCGCAGACCAGCGCTCGCGACATCTCGGTAACCAGCCGCGGGGCCACCAACACCCTGGCCACCAGCCAGCTGGTGCTGATGGACAACCGGACGCTCTACCTCGATTTCTTCGGTTTCGTCATGTGGGACTTCGTGCCGCTCGACACCAAGGAGATCAAGCAGATCGAGGTGGTCAACGGTCCCGGCAGCGCGGTCTGGGGCGCCAACGCCATGACCGGCGTGATCAACTTGATCACCAAGACGCCACGCGAGATGCAGGGCACCAGCATCACCCTCGGCGCCGGCGACTTCGGCACGCTCTACGGCGGCGTCACGCACGCCGGCGCGACCGACAAGATGGGCTACAAGATCTCGGGCAGCTACTACGAGCAGGACCCGTTCGATCGGCCGATGGGCATCATTCCCGGCTCGGTCGGACCGCTCAACCCGACCGGCACGCCCTACCCGCCGTTCCAGAACAAGGGCACCTCGCAGCCCAAGTTCAACTTCCGCTTCGACTGGGACTCCAAACCGGGCACGCTAGTCGGCTTCTCGGGCGGCTACGCCGGCACCGACGGCATCATCCACACCGGCATCGGCCCGTTCGACATCAACAGCGGCTCGAACATGAGCTTCGTCAAGTTCGACTGGCAGAAGCAGGCGCAGCGCGCGACCTTCTTCGTCAACTTCCTCGACGGCGACGCCTCGAACCTGCTCACGGTGGGCCTCGACGGCCGGCCGATCCAGTTCTTCTTCGAGAGCACCACCTACGACCTCGACTACAGCAACACCAAGGTGTTCGGGACCAAGAACATCCTCACCTACGGCGCCAAGGCGCGGCGCAACGAGTTCGACCTTTCGATCGCGCCCCGCGGCGACAAGCGCGACGAGTACGGCGTCTTCGTCCAGGACGAGATCCTCTTCAGCGACAAGTGGCGCTGGCTGATCGGCGCGCGCTGGGACGACATCGACCCGATCGGCTCGGTGGTCTCGCCGC
>JBFGLX010000003.1:0-36789 GCA_041575955.1 Thermoanaerobaculia bacterium | reverse complement strand
CTGGCGTTCGTCACCCACCTCGACATGAACCTCCCCGAGCAGGACGTGTTCCTGGAGCGCGAGCCCGGCTCGGACGAGGTCTACCGGGTGACCCGCGGCGACAACGACATGAGCGCGCCGCTGTTCAAGAGCGCCGAGCCGGTCGAGCACAACCCGTTCGACCCGGCGGCCCTCGGGCCGCACCCGAAGGGCGAGCCGGCCGGCATGACGCTCGGCGAGTGGCTGCGCCACCGCGGAACCGGCCGCTACACCTGCGCCGACGACGGCGAGGGCACGCTCGACCTCGAGTTCAGCGGCCTGGTGCCGAACGGCGTCTACACGATGTGGCATGCGTTCATCGCGCTGCCGCCGCCCGAGCCCTTCACCGGCACCCTGGATCTGCCGCTCGGCGCCCGGGACGGCTCGGACAGCGTCTTCATCGCCGAGGCCGACGGCACCGCGACCTTCCAACGCCGCTTCAAGCCCTGCCTCGAGCTCTCGGACGTCTGGACCACGTCGATGCTGGCCGTCAACTGGCACAGCGACGGCCGGACCTACGGCGGCCATCCCGGTCCCTTCGGCTACGCCGCGCACGTTCCCCTGTTCGTGATGCTGCCGCCGCGGGAGGGAATTCAGTAACCACCTGCGGCCGGGGCCGGCCGCCGACGCGCTCGGCCCCGCGTCCTTTCTCTCAGGAGAGACCCATGAAAGCCCTCTTTCCCCTCGTCCTTCTGGCCGGCGCCGCCCTGACAGGTGCCCATGCAGCCGACCGGGGCGCACCGATCCCGCTCCCCGAGCCGGTGGTCGACGCCGACTACTACTTCGACGGCCGGCCGCCGAGCGCGCGCGTCGAGCTCGGACGCCTGCTCTTCTTCGACAAGATCCTCAGCGGCAACCGGAACATCTCGTGCGCGACCTGTCACCATCCGCAGCTCGCCAGCGGTGACGCTCTCGCCTTGCCGTTCGGCGAGGGCCCCGACGGGCTCGGACCCGAGCGCCGCCCCGGAGCGACCCTGGCGAAGGCGATCCACGAGCGCGTGCCGCGCAACTCCCCCGCCCTGTTCAACCTGGGAGCACGCGAGTTCATCCGCCTGTTCCACGACGGCCGCGTCGAGACCGATCCCGCCGGCCACTTCGAAGGCGGGTTCGTGACCCCCGCCAAGTGGAAGCTGCCGGCCGGGCTGGACAACGTGCTCGCCGCCCAGGCGATGTTCCCGGTCACCTCGTTCGCCGAGATGGCCGGACAGAAGGGCGAGAACCCGATCGCCGACGCCCAGTCGCTCAACAACGCGGCCGGGCCGGGCGGGGTCTGGGAGCTTCTCGGCCGCCGCCTGCGCGCGATCCCCGAGTACGTCGAGCGCTTCGCCGAGGCCTTCCCCCGGCGGGTTCGCGGGCCGGACGACGTCACCTTCGTCCTGGCGGCCAACGCCATCGCGGCCTTCGAGACCGTCGGCTTCCGCAGCGACCGGAGCCCCTTCGACCGCTACCTGCGCGGCGATTCCTCGAGCCTGACCGCGCCCGCCCGTCGCGGCATGGAGCTGTTCTACGGCGCCGCCGGGTGCGCCGGCTGCCACAGCGGCAAGTTCCAGACCGACCACGACTTCCACGCCATCGCCATGCCGCAGATCGGACCCGGAAAGTCCGACGGCTGGAACGCCGACTACTGGCGGGCGACCGGCCTCAAGGCGTTCCCCGAGGACTTCGGGCGCGGCCGCGAGACGGCGCGCCCGGAGGACCGCTACAAGTTCCGCACGCCGTCGCTGCGCAACGTGGCGCTCACCGGACCCTGGGGGCACGCGGGCGCTTACGACCGCCTGGAAGCGGTCGTCCGTCACCATCTGGATCCGGTCGGCTCGCTCGAGCGCTACGCGCTGCCCGATCGCGTCCTGCCGCCGATCGACGCCGTCCTCGAGCTGGCGGCGAGCGGCTCGCGGCTCGAGCCGACCTGGCTCAGCCGCACGCGGCTGGCGGATTTCGCGGCCCGCGACACCTGGGTCCAGCGGCATCCAGAGCTGCGCGCGCAGATCGCCGCCGCCAACGAGTTGGCGCCGGTCGAGCTGTCCGACGCCGAGGTACGAGACCTGCTGGCGTTCCTGGACAGCCTCACCGATCCGCAGGCCGAGGACCTGAGCGACCTCGTACCGTCGAGCGTGCCGAGCGGGCTGCCGGTGGCGGACTAGGAGGAGCGACGTTGTATTCTGCGGGTCGGCGATGACCGACCCGCAACAGCTTCTGCGCGGCCTGCCCAAGGTCGACCGCCTGATGGGCGGCGAGCTCGAGGAGCTGTGCGCCGCCTACCCGCGACGGCAGGTGCTCTCCGAGCTGCGTAGGCTCCTCGACGACCTGCGCCGGCGGATCGCCGAGGAGGGCGCGTCCGCCGACGACATCTCCGTCGAGGCGATCCGCGCGCGGCTCGGCGAGCGCCTGGCGGAGAGCTCGCGGACCTACTACCGGCGGGTGATCAACGCCACCGGCGTCATCCTGCACACCGGGCTCGGCCGAGCCCCGCTGGCGCCCGAGGCGGTCGCGGCTCTGGCCGAGCTCTCCGGCCAGCCGCAGCGGGTCGAGATCGACCTGGCAAGCGGCGAGCGGGGCGGCCGCGACCGCGGCTGCGCGGACCTCCTGCGCGAGCTCACCGGCTGCGAGGACGCCACGGTGGTGAACAACAACGCGGCGGCGACGCTGGTGCTGCTGGCCGCCCTGGCGCGGGGCAAGGGGGTCATCGTCTCGCGCGGCGAGCTGGTCGAGATCGGCGGCTCCTACCGGGTGCCGGAGATCATGGCCGAGAGCGGCGCCCGGCTGACCGAGGTCGGTACCACCAATCGCACCCACCTGCGCGACTACGAAGGGGCGATCGACGACGACACCGGGCTGATCCTGAAGGTCCACACCTCCAACTACCGGGTGGTCGGGTTCACCGCGGAGGTCGACGTCCGAGCGCTGGTCGAGGTCGGGCGCGAGCGCGGAGTGCCGGTGGTCTACGACCTCGGCTCGGGCAGCATGGTCGACCTGGCCGCGACCGGCCACATCGCCGACCCGTCGGTGCCCGAGCTGATCGCGGCCGGCGTCGACCTGGTCTGCTTCAGCGGCGACAAGCTCCTCGGCGGTCCGCAGGCGGGCCTGATCGCGGGCCGGGCGGCGCCGGTCGAAGCGTGTCGCCGGCACCCGCTGTTCCGGGCGATGCGCCCCGGACGCCTGGTCTACAGTGCCCTCGAGGCGACCCTGCGCCTCTACCTGGGAGGGGACGAGCACGCGATCGAGCGGGTTCCGGCGCTCCGGCGGCTCGCCAGGGACGCCGACGAGCTCGAGCGCGAGGCCGGTGCGTGGGCCGCGCAGCTGGCCGACATTCCCGGCCTCGAGGCGGAGGCGGTCGCCTGCTTCTCGCAGGCCGGCAGCGGCTCGCTTCCGACCCACGATCTGCCGAGCTGGGGCGTTGCGGTGGCGCCGGCGTGGTGCTCGGTGGCCGCCCTCGCCGCCGAGCTTCGCCGGGGCGAGCCGGCGATCCTGGCGCGTGCCCAGGACGACGCCCTGCTGTTCGACCTCCGGACCGTGGAGAGCGACGACCGCGCCGCCATCGGCGCGCGCTTGCGCCACCTGGCCGAGCGCTCGGCCTAGCTCACCCCCCCTCCCCTACGATCCCTGGTCGTCCGCGGCGGCCGAGGAGTGGGCGATGATGCGCGCCCCGCGCCCGCGCGTGACGTAGCTGTAGGCCCACTGGAACGCGACCAGCACCCGGTTGGCGAAGCCGACCAGGTAGAGGATGTGGATGAACAGCCAGAGCAGCCAGGCGAAGTAGCCCGAGAACTTGACTCGTCCCAGGTCGGCGACCGCCGCGGCCCTGCCGATCACCGCCAGGCTGCCCCGGTTCGCGTAGCGGAACGCGCGCGCCGGTCTGCCCGCCAGGCGCCGCTTGACGAGCTTGGCGGCGAAGCGTCCCTGCTGCATGGCCACCGGCGCCGTTCCGGGAAGCGCCCGGCCCCGCCGGTCCTCGAGGTAGATCATGTCGCCGAGGACGAGGATCTCGGGATGCCCGGGAACCGTCAGGTCGGCGGCGGCCTTCAGCCGGCCGGCCCGATCGGTCTCCGCTCCGCACGCTTCGGCGAGCATCCGGGCCAGCGGCGACGCCTGGACGCCGGCGGCCCACAGGACGGTCGCGCACGGCATCCGGTGCCGCTCTTCGCCCCGGCGCAGCGTCACCGCCCGCTTGCCCACCTCCTCGACCAGGGTGCCGAGGAGCACTTCCACGCCGAGCCGCTCGAGCGACCGTTGCGCCGCGGCCGAGAGTCGCGGCACGTAGGGCGGCAGGACGCGCTCGGCCCCCTCCACGAGCACGATGCGCGCCTCCTCGGGGGCGAAGTGCCTGAACTCCCGGCGCAGGGTGTGGCGCGCCAGCTCGCCGATCGCGCCCGCCAGCTCGACGCCGGTGGCCCCGGCCCCGACCACCACGAACGTCAAGAGCTCCCGCCGGCGCTCCGGGTCCGTGGTCAGCTCGGCCGCCTCGAAGGCGCCGAGGATGCGACCGCGGATCTCGGTCGCGTCCTCCACGTCCTTGAGCCCCGGGGCGACCCGCTCCCACTCAGGGCGGCCGAAGTAGTGGTGGCGTGCGCCGGCGGCGACGATCAGGGTGTCGTAGGGCAGCTCGCCGTCGGCCAGGGTCACCCGCCGGCCGGGGACGTCGAAACCGACCACTTCGCTCAGCAGCACGGTGGCGTTGGCCTGCCGCTTGAGCACCGCCCGCAGCGGCGCGCAGAGGTCCGCCGGCGACAGCCCGCCGGTCGCCACCTGGTAGAGGAGCGGCTGGAAGAGGTGGAAGTTGCGGCGGTCGACCAGAGTCAGCTCGACCGGGCTTCGATCGAGCCCGCGTGCCGCGTTCAGGCCCGCGAATCCGCCACCGACGATGACGACGCGGTGCCTCGACTCGTCGCTGCCGCCGGCGCTCACTCGAACCGGCTCTCGTCGCTGAACAGATCGTCGCCCGCCGCCGCCCGCTCGCGCTCGATCTGCCGCTCGATGGTGACGTCGGTGGCCGCTTCCCGGTCGGCCGCCGCCTGGCGTGCCGGCGCCTTGGCCGGCGCCCTCTGCGGAGCTCGCGGCGGGGAGGCGGCCGCGGCCGGGTCCGCCTGGGTGACCCGCAGGCGGTAGATCGGCTCGGGCAGATCGAGGCCGGCGGCTTCGAGCGCCTGTTTCACTTCGATCATGGCCTGGCTGCGGACCGCGCCGAACTCATGCTCGCGCTGGTCGACCCAGGCGTAGTAGCGCACCAGGACGCTCGAGTCCTGCAGCGCCTCCACCCGGGCGAAGGCGCGCGGCTCGCCGAGCACCCCGGGAATCGCCTCCAGCGTCTCCACGCCGAGCTCCTGGGCCCGGACCAGGTCCTCCTCGACGCCGATCCCGACGCCGAAGTCGAAGCGCCGGAACGGGCTGCGCGAGTAGTTGAGGATCGGCGCCTTGAACACGGTCGAGTTGGGCAGCCGAAGATGATTGCCGTCGAGCGTCACCAGCCAGGTCGAGCGCGTCGACAGCCGCAGGACCTTGCCCTCGTGGCCGTCGATCACCACGTGGTCGCTCGGCCCGAACGGCTGACGCAGGCTCAGCAGCACGCTGGCCAGGAAGTTCTCGCCGACGTCCCGGAAGGCGAAGCCGACGGCGATGCCCAGGACGCCCGCCGCCCCCAGGATGGCGCCGACGAGGGCGGTCGCCTCGAGCAGGTCGAGCGCCAGCAGCAGGCCGACCACGAAGACCGACATACGCACGATGTTGCGCACGAGGTCGCGCACGAAGGCGTTGCTCGAGAGCCGCTCGTAGGGCTTCCGCCAGCGCCCCACCCAGCCGGCGAGCCAGGCGAACAGGGCGACCAGCAGCAGCGCCGCGATCAGCAGCGGCAGCCACGCGATGAACTCCCGCCCCTTCTCGACCAGGGTCTGGGTGACCAGCGTCAGCACTTCTCTCGGGTCGCTCGCCGGGTTCTCGTTCATCCGACGTAGGATACTGCCAGTTCCGTAGCGGCGCGCGCCAGGCGTGAGCGGCCGGCCCGGACACACCAGACGGAGCAGCCCGGACCAGGAGATTCAGATGATCGAGAGCATCAACCCGGCGACCGGCGAGACGATCGAGCGCTACCAGGAGATGACCTCGGCCGCGGTCGACGAGATCCTCGAGCGGACCGCGGCGGCGGCCGGCGCCTGGCGGCACTCCGAGCTCGGCGAGCGGACCGCCGGCATTTCCGCGGCCGCCGCCATCCTGCGCGAGCGCCGTGACCGCTACGCCGAGCTGATGGCCAGGGAGATGGGCAAGCCGCTCGAGCAGGGCCGTTCGGAGATCGACAAGTGCGCCTGGGTTTGCGACTACTACGCCCGCAACGGCGCCGGGTTCCTGCAGGACGAGGAAGTCGACCTCGAGGGCGACGCAGAGCGCGGCTTCGTGAGCTTCCGGCCGCTCGGGGTGGTGCTGGCCGTGATGCCCTGGAACTTCCCCTTCTGGCAGGTCTTCCGGTTCGCCGCGCCGAACCTGATGGCCGGCAACGGCGGCGTCCTCAAGCACGCCAGCAACGTCTCCGGCTGCGCCCTGGCGATCGAGGAGGTCTTCCGGGACGCCGGCCTGCCCGACGACCTCTTCCGCACGCTGCTGATCTCCTCCGCGGGCGTCGAGCGGGTGATCGAGCATCCGGCGATTCGCGCCGTCACCCTCACCGGCTCGACGCCGGCCGGCCGGGCGGTGGCCTCCCAGGCGGGCGCCGCCCTCAAGAAGACGGTGCTCGAGCTCGGCGGCAGCGATCCCTACGTCGTCCTCGGCGACGCCGATCTCCGGAGCACGGTCGAGGCGTGCGTAGCCAGCCGGCTGATCAACAGCGGCCAGAGCTGCATCGCCGCCAAGCGCTTCATTGTCGTCGAGAGCGTGCGCGCGGAGTTCGAGCGCCGCTTCGTCGAGTCGATGAGCGGCAAGCGGCTGGGCGACCCGTTCGATCCGAGAACCGACATCGGGCCGCAGGCCAGGGTCGACCTGCGCGACGAGCTCCACCGGCAGGTGACCGGGAGCATCGACGCCGGCGCGCGCTGCCTGCTCGGCGGCGAGCTGCCGGACGGGGCCGGAGCCTTCTACCCCGCATCGGTCCTGACCGAGGTCGGGCCCGGCATGCCCGCCTACGCCGAGGAGCTCTTCGGGCCGGTGGCGGCGATCATCCCGGTCGCCGGCGAAGACGAGGCGATCGAGACCGCCAACGACTCGCCGTTCGGGCTCGGCGCGGCGATCTTCTCCGGCGACGTCGAGCGCGCCGAGCGGCTCGCCCGCGACCGGCTCGAGGCCGGATGCTGTTTCGTCAACGGCTTCGTGCGCTCCGATCCGCGGCTGCCGTTCGGCGGCATCAAGGAGTCCGGCTACGGCCGTGAGCTCGGCCCGTTCGGCATCCGCGAGTTCGTCAACGTCAAGACGGTCTGGATCGACTAGCCCGATGGCCGGCGATTCGCAGCGCGCGGTTCGCTCGGTGCGGCGCACGCTCGCGATCACCCTGGCGCTCAACCTGGCCGTCGCCGGCGCCAAGCTCGCCGTCGGCGCCGCGATCCAGAGCATCAGCATGATCGCCGACGGATTCCACTCGCTGACCGATTCGGCCTCGAACGTGGTGGGTCTGATCGGCATCTCGCTCGCCGCCCGCCCCCCGGACGAGGACCACCCCTACGGCCACTGGAAGTTCGAGACCCTGGCCGCCCTGCTGATGGGCGGGCTGCTCGCGATGACCGCCTGGGAGATCCTGCGCAGCTGCTTCAACCGGCTGCTGGGCGGCGGCGCGCCCGAGGTCGGGCCACTGGCGGTGGCGGTGATGGTGGCGACGATGCTGATCAACATCGCGGTCACGCTCTACGAGCAGCGGCAGGGGCGCCGGCTGGGCAGCGAGCTCCTGCTGGCCGACGCCGCGCACACGCGCAGCGACGTCTTCGTCTCGTTGTCGGTGCTCGCCAGCCTCGCCGCCGTCCGCCTCGGATACCCGCGGGTCGACGTCTTTGTGGCGGTCGTGATCACCGCCGTCATCGCCCGGGCGGCGCTCCAGATCCTGCGCCGGAGCACGGTGCGCCTGACCGACGCGGCGGTCGTGCCGGCCGGCGAGGTGCGGGCCATCGCCATGGCGGTCGACGGCGTGCGGGGCGTGCACAAGATCCGCACGCGGGTCGCTCCGGGCGGCGGACACGCCGATCTCCACGTCCAGGTGCGGCCCGACCTGCGCCTGGACGAGGCCCACGCGATCGGCCACCGCGTCGCCGACCGGCTCGAGCAGGAGCTCGGCCTGGCGGACGTGGTCACCCACGTCGAGCCATGGGGGAAACCTAGTCGAGGCGCCGGACCGTGACCGTGGCGCTGCCCTCGTTGTTGTCGTAGAACCACCACGGCCCCGAGGGGCAGACGTAGCAGATGGCGTCGTTGACGTAGAGGCGGAGCGGGCCGGTGGCCGTCGCGCGGTATTCGGCCACGCCCTCGGCGATCTCGAACCGTTGCCCGCCGCCGGCGCCGATCTCGCCCAGCAGGACGTACCAGCCGCTGTGGGGAGCCCTTTTCAGAAACCGACCCCAGCGGAAGATGC
Organism: Thermoanaerobaculia bacterium; assembly: GCA_041575955.1. Classification (GTDB taxonomy): domain Bacteria; phylum Acidobacteriota; class Thermoanaerobaculia; order Multivoradales; family JAHEKO01; genus JAHEKO01. The sequence goes on along the minus strand of JBFGLX010000003.1, from coordinate 28,238 downwards.
CGGCCTCTGAAGGGCTCTTCGCCGCACCCGGCCCGTCGCCGCACTCCGAGTCTCCGGCCGGCTCCCGCAGCCCGGCCGGACCGGCCGCGAAGCTCGCGTCGCACCACTCCTCGTCGACCTGGGGATCGATCGTCACCGCGATCGAGTAGCGGGCGCCCGCCTCCAAGAGGGCGTCGGTGGCGTGCGCCGGACAGCCGGTCTCGAAGCGGCTCGAGCGCTCGCCGCCGACCTCCAGCGTTCGCGCCACCGACCCGCGGCCACAGGCGGTGTCCGGCGCCGGTGGCGGCGCCGGTGGCTGGGTCAGGCGGTAGCCTAGCCAGACGACTCCTACGCCGAGGGCGCCGAGCACCAGCCAGGGCATCACGGTGCGGCTGAACCATCGCGACAGCCTGGTGAGCGGCGACTTGCGAATGCCGCGTACCAGCTTCTCGAGCAGGTTGGCCCGCGGCAGGCGGGTGCCGAGGCCGTAAAAGTGCCGCCAGGCGGCCGAGCCCGCTTCGCGCGTGCGGAGGAGCAGCCGGCTCCGGATCACTAGCAGGGTCGCGCCGATGGCGAGCACCAGCAGCAGCCAGAAGGGGTTGTCGCGCAGCGCCAGCACCGGGCCCTCGGTGGCCGCAGGCGCCGCCCAGCGAGCGACTTCGAACAGCGGGCTCGCCACTCCCCACGGCACCTCGGCGCCGACCTCTTCCGCCGACGGCAGGGTCATCAGCCGCCAGACCAGGAATCCGGTCAGCGCGACGAACGCGAAGTAGAGCAGCCGCCGGAGCCAGATGACGTCCCAGGCGACGTCGAACGCACGCCAGCCGTTCTCGCGCGCCCGCACGGTGGCGCCGACGTGCTCCCACCAGGGCTGGCTCGCCGGCGGGGTCGGGCCGTCGCAGTCGCCGTCACCGGTCGTTGGACCCCGGAGGTCGACGACCTCGAACTCCCTGGGCAGGTTGACCGGCGCGTAGTCGTCGGTGGCGTTGCGGATCCGCTCGACGACGCTGACGTGCACCTTGGGCAGCTGACCGGCCGGCAGCTTCTGGTACTCGCGCGCCAGCTCGTCGATGTCGCGGGGCCGGTAGCGGTAGTAGGCCGAGAGGCCCGATCGGGAGTCGTAGAGCTTGCCGTTGACGTTGGCCTCCTGGCACCACTCCTCGGCCAGGCCGGGCCGGAAGTGCAGACCCCGTGGATTGTCGGTCGCGTCGTATCCGACCTTGCGCATCATCCAGTCCAGGGTCACCAGCGCCATCTGGTCCTTGGGATAGCCGCCACCGACGTTCGAGTGCATACCGGCGAACCAGACCTGCTCGATCTCCTGGTGCGGCTGGATCTTCGACTCGTCCCAGAGCACGGGGTGGAACGTGTGCCGCTGGTCGTCGATGGCCAGCGCGTGGAACCCCCTCTGGACACACGGCAGGAGGCCGTGCCGGTAGAAGCTGAAGCGCAGGATCTTGTCGAGCGCCTGGGTGAGCTCGTCGACCGGCAGCCCCACCGCGTCCACCGTGTCCCACAGGCCCAGACACTCGATCGGGATCTGGTGCGCGCCGCCGCAGCCGGCGCCGCGCAGATCCTCGGGGATCTCGACGCTCTGCTGGTCGCGGAAGGCGCGGCTGCGCTCCGACGTCAGCTCGGTGCCGCGGGCCGAGCCCGAGGCTCCCGAGCGGTGCGCGTCGCGGTAGATCGAGAACGCCTTGCGGATCCGCTCTTCGAGCGACCAGGCGGTGCCCTTGCGACCCCAGCGCCAGGGCAGCAGCCAGTGCCACCAGCGCCAGGGAAACGGCATCGGCCGGTTGCGGTCGATGATCCCGCAGGTGTGCACGAAGCCGGCCAGTGCCCGCACGGTGAAGGCCCCGCGGCTGAAGCCGAACAGGAAGATGCGGTCGCCCGGATCGTAGTGCTGTACGAGGAAGGAGTAGAGATCGCGAATGTTGCGGTTCAAGCCCATGCCGAACGCGCCGCCCAGCATCTTGAGGATCTTCATTCCGCCCGAGCCCACGCCATCGTCATAGAACGACATCTGCAGGCGTTTCTCGGAGTTGCGGCGGTGCACGTCGACGGCGCGAAAGAGCTTCCAGACGTTGGTGCCCTCGCCGCGCTTGCCGGCCGAGTTGCCGGTGCCGTCGGAACAGAGAACGATGTTCTTGGACATTCGCCAGCCTCCTCGATGGCACCCCTCTCACTCATTGGACGGACCCGGCCGCGCATTTCGCGCACCCGGGCCGAGCGGTCCGATCGAGCTCTTAGCGCGGCTCGTAGAGCCGGGTCAGGAACATCTGGAGCGGAAAGCGCTGCAGCCGTCCGCCGCCGGCCGAGGACTCGTCGAAGGCTTCGACCGCGTCGGGCTCGATGCCGTCGCCCCAGATCAGCACCGGTACCGGGTCGGCCGCGTGCTGCCCGCTCTCCGACAGGGTCGAGTGATCGGACCCGACGGCGATCCGCAGGGGGCCGTCGTGCTTCTTGACCAGCCTGCCGAGCTCGCGATCGAAGCGCTCGATGAAGTCGACCTTGAGATCCGGACGCTGGTCGTGGGCGGCGATGTCGGCTCCCTTGAGGTGCAGGATGACCAGATCCGAGCTCGCCAACGCCGCGAGCGCTTCGTCGAACTTGAGTCGCAGATTGCTGTCGAGGCTGGCCGTCATCTCGGCGCTGTGGATCGTTCGAGCTCCGAGCCAGCCGGCCAGCCCGAGCACCGTCCGGTCGCCGGCGACGCAAGCGATACGCAACGGGAAGCCGGCCTCCTCCAGGGGAATCAACCGGTGGAGGTGGCCGGCGCCGCGCGTGATCACCGCATTGGCGACCGGCAGCCCTTCGCGCCGCCGCCGCTTGTTGAGCTTGTGGCCGCCGAGCACCTGCCGCGCCTGCTGCTCGAACAGCGCCAGCGCCCGCGCGGTGTAGACCGCGGCTTCGTCGTGGGGGTCGAGCGGCCGCGGGATCAGGGGCCGCCCCGGGGCGGCGCCTTCGCCCGGATCGCTGCCCAGGATCGCGGACGACAGCCGCTCCCCGCGCAGGACGATCGCCAGCCGATGCTCGGTGGCGTTGCGCACCCGCACCTCGATCTCGTCGGCCAGGCCACCGGTCAGCGGCAGTCGATCGAGCGCCTTGGCGAGCTCGCCGACACCCTCGCGAATGCGCCCTGCCCGGCGATCGATCACCAGGCCCTGGTCGTCGAGGGTGGCGAAGTTGCCGCGCAGGGCCACGTCGCCCGGGCCGAGCTCGATGCCCGCGCCGAGCGCCTCTACCGGTCCCCGCTTCATCGCCACCGGCGACTGGCCGAACAGCGCCAGGCTGCCGGCGGCGGTGTCCGGGACCACGCCCGGCGAGACCGGGTCGGCCAGCCCGGTCTGTCCCTCGCGGGCCAGCCGATCGAGCGTCGGCGTCCTGGCCGCCTGCAGCGGCGTGCGCCCGCCGAGGGCGCGGATCGGCCGGTCCGCGAGGCCGTCCACGACCAGCAGCAGGGTCGGCACCGGCGTGTCGGTCGCGCCATCGGCCGACGAGTAGAACTCCGGCAGCTTGCTGCCCAGCATCTCGGTCACCAGCCGCAGCGTCTCCACCACCGGCGGATCGCCGTCCGAGGTGTCGACGGTCTGGACGTCGTGGAGCTCGGCCTGGTGGAGAACGAAATCGTGAATCTGGCGGATGGCCCGAAAGCGCTCGAGATAGCGCTCGGCGTGCCGGCCGGTGGCGCCCGCGCGGGCGAGGAACCTCGAGCGGTGCACTTCCGGATCGAGGGTCGCCAGCACCAGCGGCACCTGGTAGATCGCGCCCTCGAGGTCCTTGAAGGGCACCAGCGGTGGGCAGAGGTGGACGCCCTCGACGATCAGGCTGGTGTTCTCGGTGATGGCGCGCTCGACGATGGCGCGCACGCCGACCACGACCCGGGCGGACTGCTCCTCGTAGCTCTGCAACAGCAGGTCCGAGGAGTCGGTCTCGCTGAGCCGTAACGGCGGCTCGGAGGCCTCGAAGCCGAACGGAGAGATCGTCTCGAAGCTCGAGCTGTGGAGCTCCGGCATCACCTTCTCCGAGAAGACGATCCGCAGTACCTGCCGGATCGTGTCGGTCGCCCCGATCCGGTAGATCCGAAGCAGCGGCGCGAGCTCCAGCGACAGCGTCGACTTGCCGGTGCCGGTGGCGCCCCCGACGTAGACGACCAGGGGTCTCGGCAGCCGGTTGATGCGCCGGACCAGCAGATACCGGCGCGCCGCCTCCGCACCCTCCGTCTCCCGGAGCAGCTCGCTGACCCGCCGCACCAGCTCGTCACTGCGCAGCTCGCTGCGCCCCTCTTCCTGGAGGATCTCGGTCAGCCGGCGCACCAACCGGTAGGCGTGGTCGAGCTCCAGCCCGGCGGCGTGGATGCTGCGCGCCAGCAGCCCGCGCGAGAAGGGGTGGCGGTCGCCGTGGTAGAGCACCGAGAAGGCGGGCGCGGGGCGCGAGCCGCGGGTCAGGTGGTCGGGCAGATCGGGACCCAGGTAGCGGACGAGCTCCTCCCGGATCAGGCCGGCCAGCTCGCCGGTCGAGACCCGCTCGCGCCCGCCGACCGTGTCGCGCACCGAGCTGGCGATGGCGTACGCCCGATCGAAGTCGAGACCGCGCTGCACCAGGTCGTGGGTGATCATGCCGCGCAGGAAACGGCTCTCCTGCCCTTTCGAATTGACCACCGTGACCTGCTTGCGGCCTCGGCTCTGGTCTCTCGAGTCGCGCTTGCCCATCTGGGGGAACAGCCTAGCAGGGGGCCAGGCTAGCCGCCGAACCTGGTGAGCAGCTTGGGGGTTACCAGCCACGCCAGCGTTCCGGCGCCGAACGCGGCGTCGCGCCAGCGAGCGCTCTCGAGATCGATCCTGACCACCGCCGCGGTGACCAGCTTGATCCTGCCGCCGCCGATCAGGCGGCCGGCGCTCTCCGACCAGACCGGCTCGTGCCCGGCCAGCAGCAGGCGGCCGACGGCGTCGTCGGTCTCGCGGACGACCTCGAGCAGCCGGTCCGGCGAGCCGGCGTAGAGCCGCTCGGTCGCCGTCACCGGACAGCTCCAGCCGCCCGCGCTCGCCGCGATCTCGACCGTCGCTCGCGCCCGCACCGCGGTCGAGGTGACCACCGCGTCGGGCCTCTGCCCGACGGCGGCCAGAAACCTGCCGACGGTGGACGCTGCCCGCCGACCGCGCGCCGAGAGCGGCCGATCGTGGTCGGTCGGCGAGTCGCCCTGCCAATCCGACTTCGCATGTCGCAACAGATAGAGGCGCTTCACACTCCCTCCGGGCGCCGGTTCGTCCGGCTCGAGTCCGCCCGCTATACTAGATCTCGCGCGCCCGGAGGTAAATCTGGCTACTCTCGAAGACCGCCCCACCCAGCTTACCGACGCCGCCCCCGATCTCGCCGACAAGCGGTACTACACCAACCGCGAGTTGAGCTGGCTGGATTTCAACGCCCGCGTGCTCGAGGAAGCGCTCGACCCGGACCATCCGTTGCTCGAACGGGTCAAGTTCCTGTCGATCTTCAACAGCAATCTCGACGAATTCTTCATGATCCGGGTCTCCGGCCTGCGACGGCAGCTGGAGGCGGGCGCTCTCGAGGCCCCCCCGGACGGCATGACCCCGGCCGAGCAGCTCGCCGCGATTCGCGAGAAGCTGATGCCGATGCTCGAGCAGAGCGTCCGCTGCTGGCGCGACGACTTGCAGCCCAAGCTGGCCAAGCGGGCGATTCGCGTCCTCAGCTACGGCGACCTGAAGCGCAAGCAGCGCAAGCTCCTGCGCCGTCACTTCAAGCGCGCGATCTTCCCGGTGCTGACGCCGCTGGCGTTCGATCCGGGGCACCCGTTTCCGCACATCTCCAACCTGAGCATCAACCTGGCGGTCGAGATCCACGATGACCGTGACGGCGAGCGCTTCGCCCGGCTCAAGGTGCCGAACACGCTCGAGCGCCTGCTGCGGATTCCCAGCGAAGACCGCGCCGGCGGCTACGAGCACCTCGGCCTGGTCGAGCCCGTCGGGAGCAACTTCGTCTGGTTGGACGAAGTGGTCGCGGCCAACCTCGACCTGCTCTTCCCGGGGCTCGAGGTGTTCGCCGCTCACCCCTTCCGGGTGACCCGGGACGCCGATCTCGAGATCGAAGAGGACGAAGCCGCCGACCTGATGACGACCATGCAGGACGTGGTCGCGCAGCGCCATTTCGGCTCCGCGATCCGGCTCGAGGTCGACGCCCGGATGCCCGAGCGCATCCGCTCGATCCTGAGCCGCAACCTGCGCATCTCGCCCTATCAGGTGTACGAGGAGGAGGGCCCGCTCGGACTCGCCGACCTGATGGAGCTGACCAGGATCGACCGGCCGGAGCTCAAGGACCCGCCGTTCCTGCCGCTGACGCCGCCCCAGCTCACCCAGGACGAGAGCCTGTTCTCGGTGCTGCGCGAGCACGACGCGCTGCTCTACCACCCGTTCGACAGCTTCGGGCCGGTGGTCGACCTCATCCAGTGCGCCAGCCGCGACCCCAACGTGATCGCCATCAAGCAGACGCTCTATCGCACCGGACCCAACTCGCCGGTGGTGCGCGCGCTGCGCGAGGCGCGCGAGCGGGGCAAGCAGGTCGCCGTTCTGGTCGAGCTCAAGGCGCGCTTCGACGAGGAGAACAACATCGTCTGGGCACGGGCGCTGGAAGAGGCGGGGGTGCACGTGGTCTACGGCCTGGTGGGCCTGAAAGTGCACTGCAAGATGTGCCTGATCGTCAGGCGCGAGGCCCACGGCATCCAGAGCTACGTGCACCTCGGAACCGGCAACTACAACCCGGTCACCTCGCGCGTCTACACCGATCTCGGCTACTTCACCGCCGACTCCGACCTGGCGGCGGACGTCTCCGACCTGTTCAACTCCCTGACCGGCTACTCGCGGAAGAACAGCTACCGCAAGCTGCTGGTCTCGCCGCACTCGATGCGCGACCAGCTGCTCGAGCGCATCGACCGCGAGATCGCCGTGCAGCGCGACAGCGGCGGCGGCTACCTGGCGTTCAAGATGAACTCGCTGGTCGACAAAAGCTGCATCAGCAAGCTCTACGAAGCTTCCCGGGCCGGGGTGCGCATCGACCTCCAGGTACGCGGCATCTGCTGCCTGCGACCCGGCGTCGCCGGCGTCAGCGACAACATCCGCGTCACTTCGATCGTCGGCCGCTTCCTGGAGCACTCGCGCATCTACTACTTCCGCAACGGCGGCGAGGAGGAGATCCTGCTCGGCAGCGCCGACCTCATGCCCCGCAACCTGGACGGCCGGGTCGAGCTTCTCTTCCCGGTCCTCGATCCGAAGCTCCGGTGCGCGCTGCGCGACGACATCCTCTTCTTGCACCTGCGCGACAACGTGCAGGCTCGGGTACTGGACACCGACGGTGTCTACCAGCGGGTGCGACCCGGACCGGATGACGAGCGCGTCGACTCGCAGCACCACCGGCTCCACCACCGCGGCTCCTGGCACCCCCAGGAGTGAGGCCGGCGCCGCCGGACCCGGGGCGGGATCAGCTCGGCACGCGCGCTTCGATCTCGGCCCACAGCCGCTCGTAGGCGCGCGCCGGGGTGCTCCAGCTCGCGAACGCATGCAACGGCGCGCGCTCTACCGCCATCCGCTCGACCAGGCTCGAGTAGGGAATCACCGCCTCGAGAAACTCCGCGTCCGCGCCTGCCCCCGCCGTCACCTCGCGATGGAGCTTCTTGCGGCAGTCGACCATGCAGAAGAACGGCAGCACCGCGGCGCGGCGAAAGCGCTTGCGACGGGCCAGGTGCCGCCCGAGCCGCTCCAGCATGCGCAGCGAGAGGGTGGTCGGAATGGTCGGCACGAGCAGGGCGTCCGAGGCGACGAAGACGCTCTCCGAGAGCAGGGAGATGCTGGGAGCGCAGTCGAGGATGACGTCGTCGTACTCGGGCTCGAGGGTCTGCAGGAGCCCGGCCAGCCGGCGGGCGGGCTTCTTCATGGTGCCGAGCGCCAGGTCCAGCTTGCGGTAGGAGAAGTCGGCCGGTAGCAGGTCGAGGGCTTCGAAATCGGTTCCCTTGATCGCCTCATCGAGCGCGCGGTCCCCGCGCAGCAGCTTGCGGCCGCCACCCTTCACCTTGGCTCGGATGCGGAACAGATAGGAGGCGGCGCCCTGCGGATCGAGGTCCCAGAGCAGGGTGCGGCGGCCGCCCCGGGCGGCCAGATAGGCGAGGTTGGCGGCCGATGCGGTCTTACCGACCCCGCCCTTGATGTTGTAGAGCGCCAGGACCCTCACGGCGTCTCTCCCGCCGCGAGCAGCGCCCGGAAACGCTCGCTGGTCTCGCCGCGGCTGAACTCGGCGAACCGCTCCGAGAAGCGGGCGCGCTCGCGCGCTTCCCGCCGCTCGAGCTCGGCCGCCAGCCGGCCCAGCGCCATCACGGCCGCGACGCCCGGGGCGTCGCCGGTGGCCAGCCGGCCGCCGCAGCTCTCCAGCATGCGCAGCTGGACGCCGTAGTCGTTGTAGGCGCCGAGGTTGTCCTGGAGCTGCTTGAGCGCTCGGATCGGCGGCCCGAGCGCCGCCGGTGGATAGAGCGCGCGGAAGAACTCGAGCAGATAGCGGAGCTTCTTGCCGTCGATGCGCAGGCGGTGAAGCGCCTCCGGAGGCGTGTCGTCGTCGATCGCGCGCCCGCGCTTCAGGATGCGGCGGTGGGCCTTGCCGATGATCCGGTGGGCGAGGCGCACGATCGGCTGGCGGGCCGCGGGGGGGCGGCTCTCCTCGGCCGGGCGGGCGGCGAGGAAGCTCCGCCACGAGTCGATCAACCGGCGGTAGCGCGACCCGCCGAGCGCGGACGCCAGCTTCGCCTGCTCGGCTTCGCCGTGCGACTCGAGCAGCCGTCGGAAGGGCTCGAGGTCGGCACGCACCGGCGCCGGCAGGGCCGCGGCGTACCCAGGCAGCGCCAGCAGGTAGACGTCCAGATCGCGCATCGGACCGGTGATCCCGCCCAGCCAGGAGAGCTCGCGGCGGAACGGGCGGATGAGCTCGGGCGCCCACACCTTCCGGGTCTGGCTCAGCGCCGACCGCGTCCGCCGGACGGCCACCCGGAAGTCGTGCAGGAACTCGGTGTCGAGCCTGGCGATGGTCCCGGCCTCGTTCCTCTCGATCGTCTCGAGCAGCTCGCGCAGCACGGCGCGCAGCGCATCGTCGGCGTCGGCGTCGCGGTCGAGGGGCACGCTCAGCTTGCCGGTGTAGCCACCGGCCGGACCCAACCCGCCGAGAACCGAGCCGGCCTCGAGCTCGTCCGCCTGCCGCTCCGCGAGCTCGAGCTCGCCGCCGAGGAAGCCGGTCACCTCGCGGCAGGCCCCCGGATAGCCCTTGACCGGCTGGACGACGGCGAGCGGCGCCAGCCGCGTCCACGGGCCGGGGGCGCCGGGCGCGCGGGCGGCCGGCAGTTCCGCGAACACCCGGACGACGGTCTTCTGCCGGCCGTCCAGGATCCGGACCAGCCGGCCCTCGGCGCGCACCTCGACCACCGGCAGCAGCCGGCGCACGCCGAGCACCCGGGTGAGGCGGTCGCGAAGCCGCCCGGCGGGCAGATCGGCCGCGAAGCCGATCTCGCCGCCGCGCTCGGCCGCCAACGCCAGTCCGAGCCGCCGCCGCGGCGGCTCGCGCTGCCACACCAGCCGGGCGCCAGCCGGCTCGGGCTCGGTCCACAGCCGGCTTCGCCTCCGCCACAGACGCCAGTCGAAGGTGTCGTAGTAGAGCCGCCGCCTGAGGGTACGCTCCTGCTCGATCGCGAAGCGCTCACCCAGAGCGCGCACGATCCGCTCGAGCTCGGACTCGTCGCCGGCACAGTAGGCGATCCCGCGCTCGGCCATGGCGCGCCAGTATAGCCGCCGGTCAGGATCTAGCGCTCTCGCCAGCCGCTCAGGAGCACGCAGACGGGCACCGTTACCCCGCAGCTCGAGCCGCTCTCGGCGTCGAGCGCCCGCACCGCGAGCGACGCCGGTCCGAATCTGCACCCGGGCGGATGCAGCTCGCCGCGCAGCCGCTCGAGCGCTCTCGCGCGGGCCTCCGGATCGCACGCCGGGCCGCCAGCGGCGGCCCCGGGCGGCTCCGGCGAGCCCGGAATCGGCCAGGGCTGGAGGGTCACGATCGCCTCCACGGACGCCCGGGCGGTCGGGCGCGGGTCGTCCGGCGAAAGGTGCCCGGGCCAGACGATCTGCTCGCCGAGGGCGGCCAGCGCGTAGCTCACCCTGCCGACGCCGCCGGCCGCCGGATCGCAGGACGCGCACGGAGCGGCGGCAACCAGGAGCGGCGGCTCGACCCGCACCCGGCTGGCGCGAGCCATCGCCGCCGTGCGGCCGGCGCCGAAGACGACCTGCAGCGGATCGCTGCCGCCACCGGCGAGCAGGCGGGCGGTGGCGAGCGCCAGCCCGCTGTCGGCCGCGTTGAGCGCCTGTTGCCGGCGCTCGTCGGCCGAGCCCAACCGGCGCTCGATCAGAGCGATCCCCGACAGCGCGATTCCCAGGCCGGTCAGGGCCAGAAGGGCGGTGAGCGCCAGCAGATAGGCGCCGCCGCGCTCGGCCGCGAACCGTCGCCGTCCGGTCATCGGCTTCGCGGCCGGACCGTGGCGCCGGTCGAGCCGCGCAGGAAGAGCCGGCTCACGGGGTCCCCGTCGGGTCCGGCTCGATCGTACTCATGGTCTTCCAGCTGGCCCAGGGGCGGCGCCAGATGCCCGCGACTCGGCCGCGCCGATCGCAAGATCAGACTCCAGCGGATGAGCTCCGGGCGCCCCCCAAGCCGGTCAGCGACCGCCACCGGATCGGCTGGATCGTTGTACAGCCACTCGTCGGCTGCCCGGCCGGGACCGGAGCTCTCGAGGATCGCTCCATCCCCGTCGGAGTCGAACCCCAGCGCCACCTGCAGGTCGACCGCATGGTCGACCAGCGCCACGCCGCTTCGCGGTCCGCCCGGATGGACGCGCTCCGAGCCCGGGCGGAACCGGGCGCGCGCGAGCCGGTGGCTGGCGTCGACTCCAAAGGTGCGGTCGTCGCGGCGCAGGTAGAACCGCTGCTCCTCGAGCACGCCGACGAGCAGCGGCGCATCCGGTAGCGGCGGCTCGCAACCGCGCGCCAGAGCCCGGTAGCCGTCGGCGGTGGCCGAGCCCTCCGCGCGGAAACCGACCACCAGCTCGAGCAGCTCGCCGTGCTCGCCTTTCGTTTCGGCGAGGCTGGTCACCTCGACGACCGCGCAGCGCCCCGAGCCGGCGCCGCCGCTCAACAGCAGCGCCTCGCCGCCGGCCGCGGCCTCCGCCAGCGGCTCGAGCTCCTGGACGGTGCCCGCAGCGCGCAGCCGGGTCAGGATCAGGTTGGCCGAGCCCGAGGCCAGCCCCGCGGCGCCGGTGGCCTCGAGCATCGGGCCTCCGAGCGCACCCCGCACCACCAGCACGTCCGTTCCCGCCACGACGCCGGCGGTGCCGGCGCCGCCGATGCGCGTCCCCGGAGCGACGTTGTTCCGGACCGCCACCGCCGCGTCGAGCAGGCCGCCCCGTCCCGCCAGCCGGCACGCTCGGTTCAGTTCGTGCCTGGCGATGCGCAACGCCTGCTGGAGGTCGGCCAGCTGGCTCTGCCGGTGAGCCACCGCCGCGTGGACCCGGAAGAGCGACAGGAGCCCGGCGACCAGGCCCAGGCCGAGCGCCAGCGCCACCAGCAGCTCGATCAGCGAGGTGCCGCGCCCGCGGCTCAGCCGCCTGTCCATTCGAGACGCTCCAGGGTGACGACCGGGCGGCCTCCCGGCCGGCGGGAAAGCTCGACTCGGACGCCCAACAGACAGATCGCGGGGCTGTCCGCCGGCCGGCAGTCGCCGCCCGGCGTACTCTCCCCAGGGGCCACGCGGCCGTCGGAGATCGCGGCCAGCGGGTAGAGCAATCCCTTCGTCTCGCGCACCCAGAGGGCGCGGTCGGGCGGCGCCGGGGGCTCGGCCAGCCAACGCCGGCGCTCGAACGAGTAGTACTCCACGCGCGCCACCGGGGAGCCCGCCACCGGCGGCGGTAGCGCGCTCTCCAGGGCGTCCTGGGCCAGGGCCGACGCTGTCGAGCGGACGCCACCGGCGCGCACGTCGCCGACGGCGCGCACGAACAGCGGTGTCGCCGCCAGCAGCGCGACCAGAAAGAGGGCGCTCGCGAGCAGCAGCTCGATCAGCGACCAGCCGCCGACGGCCTCGAGCCGGACCCGCCGGCGTCCAGGAGCCGAGCGCCCGGGCCGCAGATGTTCGTGCACAGCCATCGTTCCCGTCTCGAAGAGACGGAAAACGCGGCCATTGTCTTGCGCTCCCGGCGCCTTAGATCAGGCCACCCAGGCTGCCCGACAGGATCGTCCGGCAGTTGGGGCAGATCAAGGACTGGCCGCGCCGGGGCAGCGCCGAGGTGAAGTTCACCCGGGTGCGCAGGAGCCGAACCACCAGCAGGGTCTCGATCGACTTCTCGCACCCCGGGCACACCGCCGGCGCCTCGAGCGTGTACTCGGCCTCGATGGCCGCCTCCATCTTCGGCTCGTCCATAGCGCACCTTTCGTCGTATCGGCCGGCACCGCCCCCGCGCAAGCTCGGTCCAGCCCGTCTCGCCAGCCTTCGCCCAGAACGCCGCAACTACCTAAGCCTGCCGCGTTTCGCTCCGCTCGGGCTACTCGACCTCGTTTCTCGTGTGGACGCGTCCCGCCAGTTCGTCTACAATCCAACCAGGTGATTCAATGCATAGAGCTTGAATCGATTCGTGGTCGTGGGGGAGGAATTCGCTCGCCATACTTATCCCATCCCTCTCTTCGGAGAGATTCACGAGCATCACTTCTACTCCCTATCCGCATCCGCTCCCTTACAGCGGTAAACCGATAGTGCCTTCCGCGTTCGAAACCTCCCCCACACCTCCAGTGACCGCTAGAGCCACCACTGACTACGAGTTGCCGCTCGAGGCGCTTTTCTGACGGCGATCTGAGATTTTTTCTCGCCAGCCCGAGAATCCGTGATGCACACGCGTGAGCCCGCGACCCTCAGCCGAGACGTGCAGGTCGTCCAGATCCCGGACGGGCTGCCCGCCGTCCTGGCCCAGGGCTCGCGCGTCCTGATCACCCAGGAGCTCGGCGGCTCGTTCACCGTGATGAACGATTACGGCGCCATGTTCCGGATCGAAGAGAAGGACGCGGACGCCCTCGGCAAGGAGACCGCCGGCGCGGCCGAGGACGCCCTCGCCGACGACGCGCCCCTCGAAGAGCGCGTCTGGGCGCAGCTGCGCAAGTGCTACGACCCCGAGATCCCGGTCAACATCGTCGACCTCGGTCTGGTCTACGACTGCTCGATCGAGGAGCTCGCGGACGGCGGCTCACGGGTGGGCGTCAAGATGACCCTGACGGCGCCCGGCTGCGGCATGGGGCCGGTGCTCGCCGACGACGTCAAGCGGCGCGTCGAGGCGCTCGCCGGGGTCGGCGAGACCGACATCGAGATCGTCTTCGACCCGCCCTGGGGCCCCAACATGATGACCGAGGCCGCCAAGCTGCAGCTCGGAATGCTCTAGGAGCGGGCGAAGGCCGGAGAGAAGGTCAGCCTAGAACAGCTGCGGGAAGCGCTTCGGCTCGCGCTCGCGCGCCATCTCGTAGAGGGTCTGGAAGATCGAATCACGGTTCGGTTTCGACGAGTAGTCGCCGTCGGAGCCGTAGGCGGGACGGTGCTCCTGCGCGGAGAGCGTCCGAGGCGCCGCGTCCAGCCACGCGAATGCCCCCTGCGCTTCGATCACCTGCTGGGCCATGTAGGCGGTGGTGCCTCCCGGCACGTCCTCGTCGACGAACAGCACCGCGCCGGTCTTCTTGATCGACTCCAGGATCCGGCTGCCGAGATCGAACGGCAGCAGGGTCTGGACGTCGATCACCTCGGCGTCGATGCCCACTCCGGCCAGCAGCTCGGCCGCCTCCAGCGCGATCCGGCAGAGGGCGCCATAGGTGACGACGGTGACGTCTCGCCCCGGCCTCAGGACCTCGACAACGCCCAGCGGCACGGTCAGCTCGCCGATGTTGTCCGGCAGCTTCTCCTTCACCCGGTAGCCGTTCAGCACCTCGATCACCAGGCCGGCGTCGTCGGACCGCAGCAGCGTGTTGTAGAAGCCGGCAGCCCGGGTCATGTCCCGCGGCACGCAGATGTAGATGCCGCGCAGCAGATGGATCAGGCCGGCCAGGTTCGAGCCCGCGTGCCAGACGCCTTCGAGGCGATGGCCACGCGTGCGGATGATGACCGGAGCCTTCTGCCCGCCGAGCGTCCGCCAGCGCAGGGTCGCCAGGTCGTCCGAGAGGATCTGCAGGCAGTAGAGCAGGTAGTCGAGATACTGGATCTCGGCCAGCGGACGCAGGCCGCGCAGCGCCATGCCGATCGCCTGGCCGATGATCGTCGCCTCGCGAATCCCGGCATCCGCCACCCGCAGCTCGCCGTACTTCTCCTGCAGGCCGGCGAAGCCCTGGTTGACGTCGCCCAGGCGCCCGAGGTCCTCGCCGAACGCCACCAGGTTGGGAGTGCGCGCCAGCGCCCGGTCGAAGCAGGCGTTGAGCACCTCGAAGCCGCGAACCTCCGGTGAGTCGGCGGTGATCACCGGCGGCACCGCCGGCACGGTCAGCGCCGAGCCCTCGGTCTCGCTGTAGAGGTGCGTGCCGTAGCGCTCGGCCTGGCGCTCGAGCATCTCGCGATGCCAGCTCCGCAGGCGCTCCCTGGCCGGATGCGACTCGTCGCGCACCGCGATCAGGGCCTCGGCGGCCGTTCCCTGAAGGTCGCGCCGGAGCGGGTTCGGCGTCCGGTCGAGCCGCTGCCGGAGCTCGCCGATCGCGCCGTGCGCGGCCGACTCCCGCCCGACCTCGTCGAGTATCGCCGTCAGCCGCTGGCGGTCGGCATCGAGCTCCTCGCGGAAGGCGTGCCACGCCGCGCGCTGCATCTGCCGCACCAGCTCGCGATCCTCGGCCTCGGCGGCGTCGAGCTCCTCGGCGGTGGCGATGCCCTGGCGCTCCATCCAGCCGCGCATGCGCGCGATGCAGTCGTGCTCGGCCTCCCAGGCCAGCCGGTCGGCGGTCTTGTAGCGCTCGTGACTGCCCGACGTCGAGTGGCCCTGGGGCTGGGTCACCTCCTGGACGTGGATGATCGCCGGCACGTGCTCGATGCGCACGATCTCGGAGGCGGTCAGATAGGTCTCGCAGAGGCCGGGATAGTCCCAGCCCCTGGCGGTGTAGATGTCGTAGCCGCGCTTGTCGCCGGGCGAGCGCTGGAAGCCGCGCACCAGCTGCGAGATGTCGCCTTTCGTGACCTGGCGCTCGGTCGGCACCGAGATCCCGAAGCCGTCGTCCCAGATCGACAGCAGCATGGGCGCGCCCAAGACGCCGGCGGCGTTGACCGACTCCCAGAAGAGCCCCTCGGCGCAGCTCGCGTCGCCGATCGTGCCGAAGGCGATCTCGTCGCCGTTGCGCGAGAAGCGCTCGGCGCCGTCCAGCCCCTCGAGCTCGCGGTAGATGCGCGAGGCGTAGGCCAGGCCGACCAGCTTCGGCATCTGCGAGCCGGTTGGCGAGAGATCCGCAGCCACGTTGTAGCGGTCGAACTGGCTGCGCCAGCCGCCATCGGGGTCGAGCAGCCGGGTGGCGAAGTGGGCGGTCATCTGGCGGCCGCCCGACGCCGGCTCGCGCTCGAGGCTGGCGTCGGCGTAGAGCTGCGCGAAGAACTCCTGGACGGTCAGCAGGCCGAGCGCGAACATGAACGTCTGGTCGCGGTAGTAGCCGGCGCGGAAGTCGCCCTTGCGGAACGAGCGCGCCATCGCCACCTGTGCGACCTCCTTGCCGTCGCCGAAGATGCCGAACTTGGCCTTGCCGGTCAGCACCTCGCGCCGGCCGAGCAGGCTCGCCTCCCGGCTCTGGAACGCGATCCGGTAGTCGCGCAGAATGCTCTCGCCGGTGAACTGGAGGGAGCTCCGCTCGGTGCCGCTGGTCTCCAAGCCTCTCCCCTACCCTGCTTTGCCGCTGATGGTCACCTTCAGCGCATCGCCGTCGGAGACGGCAAGTCCGGCGCCGCGACAGTCCCACGGCTCGCCATCCCCCGGCCTGATCGTCGTCTTGCCGCCGGCCGACTGGTTCTTGCACACGACCTTGGCTTTCGGGATGCCCTCGATCGAGCCCCCGACCTCGCCGCCGCCGCTAGCGGTCGCGGTCAGCTGGACCTTGACGCGATCGCCGCCACCGGCGCTCAGCCCCTGGGCGCCGCAGTCCCACGCGTCGGCGCCGCCCAGACGGGCGGTGACCTTCTGGCGCGGCCTGGAGCTCCGGTTCCGACAGACGAGCTTCCTCAAGGCCATGCCGGTGGCCGCGCCGGAAATGCCGTCGCCACAGGCTGGCAACGCCGCCCGGATCGCGCCGTGACCGTAGACCGCGTTGGGAACGTCGTCGCCCGACCCGCCGCAAGACTGATCCGCCAGCACGGGCTGAGCAGTCTCCAGGATGTGGCGCTCGATCGCGTCGACGTTGCCGCGCAGGCAGCCCGCCGCCGAGATCACCAGCGCCGCCAGGCCGGCCACGTGCGGACCGGCCATGCTGGTGCCGTTGAACCGGTCGTAGCCGTCGGCGAGGACGCTCGAGCGAATCTGGAAGCCGGGCGCCACCACGTCCGGCTTGAGCCGGCCGCTGCCGTCCACCGACACCGGGCCGCGGCTCGAAAAACCGGTGATGCCGTCGAAGTTGTTGCTCGCACCGACGGTCAGCGAGGCGTCGTAGATCGCCGCCGGCGAGGCGACCGTCTCGCAGTCGGGACCCTCGTTGCCGGCCGAGACCACGACCAGGATGCCCGCCTTGCGCGTGTTCTCGACCACCCGGCGCAGCACGTTCGGGTCGGTGCAGCCTTCCGAGGGCGGGCACGACCAGGAGTTGTTGATGACGTCCGGGGCGGCGTCGGGATCCGGGTTCCGGTCGGCGAGGTCGGTGGGGGCGATGAACCACTGGAAGCACTCGCTGTAGCTGGCCGGAGTGCCGACCCCGCCGTCCATGTTGCGGCAGCCGATCCAGGTCGCTCCGGGCGCCATGCCGATGCGATTGCCCTCGCCGTCGTCGCCGACCATGGTGCCCATCGTGTGGGTACCGTGGTTGTTGTCGTCGCACGGCTCGCGGGAATCCGCTCCGCACGGACCGATGCTCGCGTGGATCGCGTCGTGCCAGTTGTAGTTGTGATCGACGCCACCGGCGGCGCCCCGGTACTTCGACCTCAAGGCGGGGTGGCTCCAGCTGTAACCGGTGTCCTGGCCGCCGATAACCACGCCCTGGCCGGTGAAGCCGCGCGCCCAGAAGACCTTGGGCGCCCCGACGTGCGCGAGACTCGGCTCGATGGCGCGGCCCGATCCCTTGGCGAGGACGTCACGCCGCGGCAGGTCGAGCTCGACCCGGGGGTTGGCGTAGATGTGGGCGACGTCGTCGCGGGAGGCGAGCTCCTCGACCAGGGCGGCGCCCCCGCGCACCCAGACCATGTTGGCGACCCAGAAGGGGCGGTGCTCATGGCCGTCCCGGCGCAGGCGCTCGAGGAGCGCCGGCTGCGACCGCTCGGCGGTGGCCTTGAGCCGCTCGTAGACGTAGCGACCCTTGGCCGCCTTGGTCGCGAGCCGGTCGGCGCCGCTCAGGTCCGCCTGGGTCTCCAGGAGAACGAGGAACTCGGCTTCCGATCGGCTCGCCAGCCGGTCGAGGACCCAGGGATCCACCTTGCGCCCCCACTCCGGCAGCTCCTCCGCCGCCAGCGGCAGGGTCGCCAGCAGGGCGAACAGCGAGCAGACTCGTCGCAGCGGGCTCATGAGTCCAAGGATAACAAGGTCGGGGCTCCGCCGGATCGCCCCCTGGGAGCTAGCCTGAACTTCGCACCGGCGTCAGCTTCGCCTGCGGCCGGCTGCCGGCCTGGACCCGATGTTTTCAAGTAGTTGCGTGCAGAAGGCCGCAAATGCCTGGAGATGCCAGGCTTGCGACCGAGGGCGACGCAGGCGTATTCGACATACGTCGAGGAGGCCGACCGGAGCGAAACGCAGCAGATTCAGGTAGGTGCGGCATTCTGGCCGAAGGTTGGTGAGAAGGTCGGGCTAGGCGCCGGGGAGGGACTGCCGGTCGACCCGCCAACCGCCGGCGTCGCGCACCAGATCGAGACTCTGGCGCCGCTGCCCGGGGCGGTCGCCGGTGGCGTCGGTCAGCACGAAGCTCGCGCGCGCCGCGGACTCGGAGAGCAGGTCGATCTCCAGGTCGCGCACCGCCTCGCCCGGCTGTCCCGATCGCGAGCGCGCCCAGTCGAGCACCAGAGATCGAATCTCGGAGCGCGTCCGCTCGTCCTCGGCCTCGGCCGCCACCGGCGCGGTCCCGGCCTCGGCGGGGGGCGCGAGCCTATCGGTGCGCGGATCGAACTTGTAGAGCATCAGACCGGCCGCCAGGCCCGCCGCCCAGATCAGCCCCTGGGCGACGACCTTCTTGAGGTCGAAGCCGCGGCGGGGCGCCGATGGCGGCGCCGGCTGCGCCTTCTTCTTGAGGGTGGCCGCCTCGTACAGGCGTGCCAGCCGGCGGCGGTTGGTCTCGGACTCGGCGAGCGAGCTCTCGAGCTGTTCGAGCCGCGCCTGGGCGCGCTCGCTCCGGCTCTCGGCCTCGCTGACCGCCTTGCGCAGTCGGACGACCTCGCCCCGCGCCTTGCGGACGCTCTTCTCCAGCAGCGAGCGGATCTCCTCGAGCTCGTCGAGGCGCCGATCGGCGCGCTCCGGCGACGGATCGCAGCGGTCGGCCGCATGGGTCGCGCGCCGCACCTTGAAATCCGCGCTGGTGATCAGGTCCGAGGCGGGCCAGCTCAGCTCCGCCGGGGAGATCTTGGGCCGGCCGAGGAAGAAGCCCTGGCCGAGGTCGATGCCGGCAGCGCTCACCGCCTCGAGCTCCTCCGCCGTCTCCACTCCTTCGGCGACCACCCGCGCCTCGACCTGATGACAGAGGCTGGCGATGGAACAGAGCAGCTCGTACTGGCTGCCCTGCAACGCACAGCCGGCCACCAGCTCCCGATCCAGCTTCACGATATCGGGCGCCAGGTCGGCGATGTACTTGAGATTCGAATAGCCGGCCCCAAGGTCGTCGATCGCCAGCCGGGCGCCCTTGCGCCGGAGCTCGGCCAGGACGCTGTGGCACTGCTCGAAGAAGACCAGCGGGACGGACTCGGTGATCTCGACGTAGACCGGCTTGCGGTGCCTGAAGATCGCGTCGTCCGGCCGAACCAGAAAGCCCTCGTCGAACTCGTTGGGCGAGATGTTGACAAAAATCGGCCAGTCTGGACAATTTTTGGAAGCCAGCGCTCGCTGGAGCCGCCCGAGCTCGCCGACCCTGCCGGCCGCCGTCGCGGCCTCGACCAGGGCCGGCGGATCCTCGAACTCCGGCACGCGGCTGCGGCTGAGCGCCTCGTAGGCGAAGATCGTGCCTTGCTTGAGGTCGACAATCGGCTGGAAAACCATGCTCAGCAGGCACTGGTCGATGACCCGATCGACCGCGTCCGCCAGCGGATCGCCCACGGTCACGGGCTCCGCGAGGTCGACGACCGACGCCAGGTTGTCTTCTGCTTCGTGTTCTACGCCGATGGCCATGCCGAGGATCTCCATCTCTCCGAGAAGCAATCTCCAGGCCGGTTGCATATGGCGATACGTCTATGCAAACTCCCAGGCCCGAGCTCCCAGTCGAGGCGGCGGCACCCGTAAAAACCGGCGGCGCGGAAAAAAAGCGGCGGGCCGGTCGCCGGAATTTCGGCGCCTCGAGCCGTCATTCCGGCCAGTCCGGCCGGACTCGCCCAGCCCGGCTAGGAGCCCGCGGGGGCGGGGGTCACGTTCTCCTCCAGCACCGTCCGCAGGATCCTGATGTTGTCGCGGTGGCCGGTGAACCGGGCCGTCACCTTGCCGCGAATCGGGAAGCCGAGCAGGTAGAGGTCGCCGATGATGTCGAGGATCTTGTGGCGCACGAACTCGTCGGGGAACCGGAGCGCCGTGTTGATCACGTTGTCCTCGCCGACCAGGATGCAGTTGTCGAGCCGGCCGCCCGAGCCCAGGCCGAGCTCCGACATCATCTTCAGGTCGCGCATGAAGCCGAAGGTCCGTGCCGGCGCGATCTGCTCCTTGTAGGCCGAGAAGCTCGACAGCCGGAACTCGTAGCGCTGCTCCCCGATCGGCGGCGGATAGCGCAGCAGATACGAGATCGCGAAACCGTCGTCGGGCTCCAGGGTGAGTCGCTTCTCGCCCTCGCCGACCACTTCGTAGACCCGGTCGATGACGATCTCGCGGCGCCGCTCGGGCTGTACGTCGATCCCCACCTCTTCGAGCGTCTTGCAGAACTCGAGCGCCGAGCCGTCGAGCACCGGGATCTCGCCGTGCACCTTGATCAGCAGGTTGGTGATGCCGAGCGCGTGCACCGCCGACAGGAAGTGCTCGACCGTCTTGATGCTCTCGCCGTCGTTGGCCAGGGTGGTCGCGTAGTCGGTCTCCGCGACCGCGGCGACGTGTCCCGGAACGTGGGTGTTGGTCGGCAGGATCATGAAATGGATGCCGGTGTCGGCGGGCAGCGGCTGGATGGCCATGCCGGTGCGGCTCCCCGAGTGCAGCCCCAGGCCGTAGATGACGGTGCTGCGGGCGATGGTCTTCTGCGGCAGCGAGGATCGCTCCACCAGCCGGAAAATCGGCGGTCCGCTCAGGTCGGGAGGCGTCTCGAGGCGGTCCTTGGTCTTCTCGAGCGAGGTCAGGAGCTCACGGTCGGACGCCACCGACCGGCGGTACTCGAGGGCGCCCTCGACCGCCTCCACCGTCCGGCTGTAGGACAGCGGCTTCTCGACGTAGTCGTAGGCGCCCATCTTGATCGCCTTGACCGCGGTCGAGGCGGTGCCGTGGCCCGACATCATGATCACCGCCGCGGTCGGGTCGGCCTCGCGCAGCGCCTGCAGGGTTTCGAGCCCGTCGTGGTCGGGAAGCCAGACGTCGAGCAGCACCACGTCGGGGCGATCGCGACCGTAGAGGTCGAGCGCCTCGCCGCCGCTGCCGGTGCAGACGGTCGCGTAGCCTTCATCCGACAGCACGCCCGCCAGGGTCGTCAGGATGCCGGGTTCGTCGTCGACGATCAGAACAAGCTTCTTGCCCGCCATGGCCCCCTTCCAGAGGTCGCTAGCCTACCCCAGAAACCGTCTGGCGCCGTGCTAGACTGCCGGTCGCCGTGCCCACCGTCGTTCTGCCTTCGCCGCTGCTTCGCTACACCGACGGCGCGGACCGGATCGGCGTCCGGGGAGCCACCGCCGGCGACGCGATCAAGGCGCTCGAGGCCGAGCAGCCCCGGCTGCGCGGCTGGGTGCTCGACGAGCGCGGCCGGCTGCGCGAGCACGTCAGCCTGTTCGTCAACGATCGCAGCGCCGGCCTCGAGCAGCCGCTCGGCGAGGGTGACGAGCTCTACATCGTGCACGCGATCTCCGGTGGCGCGCCGGCGACCGAGATCCTGATCGCGACCCGTAAGGGCCTATTCGTCCTGCGCGGCGACCCGGGCGGCGGTTTCGAGGTCGACCAGCGGCACTTCGCGGGCGAGGCGGCCGAGATCGTGACTCGCGACCGGCGGAGCGGGCGCTACTTCGCCGCCGTGACCCACGGCCAGTTCGGCCCCCGACTGTGCTGGACCGACGATCTCGCCGACGAGTGGCAGCAGGCGCAGGGCCCGGTCTTTCCACCGGACACCGACGCCGCGGTCGGCCGCATCTGGGTGATCCAGCCGGGCGAGGCCGAGGGCGAGATCTGGGCCGGGGTAGCGCCGGCGGCCCTGTTCCGGAGCACCGACAACGGCGAGAGCTGGACCCTCAACCGCTCCCTCTGGGACCAACCGACGCGCCCCGACTGGCAGGGCGGCGCCGGTGGCCTCTGCCTGCACTCCATCTGCCCCTGGCCGGGCGATCCCGCGCGGCTAGCGGTGGCGATGTCGGCGGTCGGCGTCTGGCACACCGAGGACGGCGGCGCCAGCTGGTCGCGGGGCGTCGACGGGCTGGTCGCGCGCTACCTGCCCGAGGAGGTGCGCGCCAACACCCTGCAGCTGTGCGTCCACCACATGGAGCGCTCGCCGGTCGAGCCGCAGACCTTCTACCTGCAGTTTCACGGCGGCGTCTACCGCTCCGACGACGGCGGTCTGAGCTGGATCGACATCGGCGACGGCCTGCCGTCCGACTTCGGCTTTCCCCTGGTCGCCGATCCGCACGATCCCGACCGCGCCTACGTCATTCCGCTGGTGGCCGACGTCGATCGGGTGACGCCCGAGGGGCGCATCGCGGTCTACGAGACCCGCGACCGGGGCCGGAGCTGGCGCCCGCTGACCGACGGACTGCCCACCGATGCCTACGCCACGGTCCTGCGCCAGGCGTTCGCGCATGACGGCCGCCGGCCGCTCGGGCTCTGCTTCGGCACCGAGCAGGGCGCGGTCTACGCCTCGGCCGACGGCGGCGCCAGCTGGATGACCGCGGCCCAGAACCTGCCGCCGGTGCTGGCCGTCCGCATCGGTTAGGCGAGTGGCCACTCCGGCGGTCGAGCTCCTGCTTCCCCGGCCCCGAGAGGTCCGTCCGCGGGCCGGCGAGCTCGGGCTCGACCGGCGCTGCCGGATCGCCGTCTCGGCCGCCGCGGCCGGCGCCGCCGACGGGCTGCTGCGCAGCCTGCGCGCCCAGGGCCTCGAGCCCTCGATGGGCGGCTCTTCGAGCGGTCGCGGCGCGGCGCAGCTGCGGCTGGCCCTCGACGTCGACGAGCCGCTCGGGCCCCAGGGCTACCGGCTGAGCGTGGAGCCGAGCGGCGTCGACCTGGTGGCGGCCGACGCCGCCGGGCTGGCCTACGGCGGCGCCACCCTCAGCCAATGGCTGCGGCTCACCGGCCGGCGACGGGGCGACCGCTGGCGCCTGCCGTGCGTCGAGATCGTCGACGCGCCGGACTTCGCCGCCCGCGGCTTCATGCTCGACGTCAGCCGCAACCGGGTGCCGCGCCTCGACACCCTGTTCGAGCTGGTAGAGCTGCTGGCCGGCCTGAAGTTCAACCAGCTGCAGCTCTACACCGAGCACACCTTCGCCTACCGCGGGCACGACGCGGTCTGGCAGGCGTCGAGCCCGCTCACCGAGCGCGACGTGCGCGAGCTCGACGCCTTCTGCCGCCGGCGCTTCGTCGAGCTGGTGCCCAACCAGAACAGCTTCGGACACTTCCACCGCTGGCTGTCCCACGACGCCTACCGCCCCCTGGCCGAGCGTCCCGACGGCGTCCGCCATCCGTTCGGCCGCCACCGGGAGCCGTTCAGCCTCTGCCCCCTCGACCCGGGCAGCCTGCGCCTGCTCGACGATCTGTTCGAGCAGCTCTTGCCGAACTTCACCAGCCGCCTGGTCAACGTCGGTCTCGACGAGACCTTCGACCTCGGCACCGGCCGCTCGGCCCAGGCCTGCGCCGAGCGCGGCAAGGAAGAGGTCTACCTCGACTTCCTGCGCGAGATCCACGCCCTGGTCGGCGCCTGGGGACGGCGCATGCAGTTCTGGGGCGACATCATCCTGCGGCGGCCGGACCTGATCGGCAGGCTGCCCGGCGACGTCATCGCGCTCGACTGGGGCTACGAGGCCGACCATCCGTTCGACGACGAGGCGCGCGCGTTCGCCGCCGCCGGCCTCGACTACTACGTCTGTCCGGGAACCAGCAGCTGGTCGAGCCTCGGCGGCCGGGTCGACAACGCCGTGGTCAACCTGGCGCGCGCCGCCGTCGCCGGTCGCGCCCAGCAGGCGGCCGGCTACCTGGTCACCGACTGGGGCGATTTCGGCCATCTCCAGCCGCTGCCGATCAGCTATCCGGGCATCGTCGCGGGCGCCGCGTTCTCCTGGAACGCTTCCCGAGCGGCCGATCCGGCGGCGCTGCCGCTGCGCGAGCTGCTGCAAACGCACGTGCCCGAGCTCGCCGACGCCTCGCTGGTCTCGGCGCTGATGGCGCTCGGCGAGGCGCCCGCCGAGACCGGGGTCGAGCTCCGCAACACGACCGTCCTCTTCCAGCTCCTGATCCGGGCCGAGGAGACGCTCGAGCACCGGCGCTTCGACGGCCTCGGCCGGCGCGGGCTCGAGCGGGCGCTCGATCGGCTGGCGAGCATCGACCTCCCTCGGGGGGCCGCTCGCGCCCTGGTCGCCCGCGAGCTCGACTGGACCGCGCGCCTCCTGGAGCTCGCCTGCCGGCTCGGCCTCGAGCGGCTGCAGGCGGGACGCGGGCGCCGCCTGACCCAGGTGCCGGTGGCCGCCCGGCGCGCGCTGGCCGAGCCCCTCCAGTCGATCATCGACGAGCTCCCCGAGCTCTGGCTCGCCCGCAGCCGCCCGGGCGGGCTGGACGACTCCCGCGGCTACCTGACGCGGCTGCGAGAGCTCCTGAGCTAGAAGGTCGGGCCAGCCTGACCTTCTCACCAGCCTTCGCCCACAATGCCGCAACTACCTGAATCTGCTGGATTTCGCTCCGGTCGAGCAGGCTAGAGCTCGCGCAGGGCGGCCGAGATCGGCAGCCGGGCGGCGCGGATGGCCGGGAAGAGCCCGCCGACGAGGCCCAGAATCGCGGCGTAGGCGACGCCCTGCAGCATCAGCCCGGGCGTGACGTCGAACGCGAAGGCGATCTGGCTGAAGCTGGTCCAGTTGATGGTCGCGGCGCGGAAGCCGTCGAAGGCCAGATAGGCGAGGCCACCGCCGATCACGCCGCCGGCAAGGGCCAGAAGCAGCGACTCGAACAGCACCGAGAACACCACCGGGCCGCTCCTGAAGCCGAGCGCGCGCAGGGTGGCGATCTCCCGGGTCCGGGTCGAGACCGCGTTGTACATCGTGTTGAGGGCGCCGAACACCGCTCCCAGGCCCATGAGGATCGCGATCACCGTACCGATGCCGGTGATCAGGGTGGTGAGCATCTGCGCCTGCGAGTCGTAGAACTCGGCCTCGCGCACCACGCGTACGTTCAGTCGGGGATCGGTCGTCAAGGAATCCTTGAAGCCCTGGAACGCGCCGGCGGTTTCGAGCTTGGTGTAAACCGCCTGGTAGCTGTTGCCGCGGCGGTAGGCCGACTGCACGAGCGCCGCGTCCGCCCAGATCTCGGACTCCGCGATGCCGCCCCCGGCCTCGAACTTGCCGACGATCGGCCACTGCTCGCCGCCCACCTCGACCGTCTCGCCGACCGACAGACCGGCGAACTCCTGCGCGGCGCCGCGGCCGACGATCAGCTCGTTGAGGCCCCACTCGAAGCTCCTGCCCTCGACGATCCGCACCCGGTCGCGCACCTGGAACGCGGCCGGCTTCACGCCGCGCAGCGGCACGTTGGCGTCGGTGCCGGTCGAGCGCTTGGGCAGGTTGATGATCAGGAAGAGCTCGGGCGAAGACGCCGGGCCGTCGTCGGACCGGCGGATGCCGGGCCCTTCGGCGATGACCTCCGCGTCGGCGCCGGAGAGGCCGCTGACCAGCTCGCTGTTGGCGCCGCTCCTGAGAACCAGCGCGTTCTCCGGCACCGAGGACTGCTTGACCATGTAGAGGATGCCCTGCGAGATCGACAGCACGCCGACCATCACCGCGACCACGCCGGCGATGCCGAACGCGGCGGAGGCGGCCGAGCCGAGCCGCGCGGGGATCGTCATCAGGCTGAAGCGGGTCACCGAGACGACCTGCGCGATCCAGTTCACGAGTCGCGCCATGGCCCCTATCTCCTCATCGCCTCGGCGATCTGCAGCCGCCGCGCCTGCCAGGCCGGCCAGGTGCCCGCGGCGAGGCCGAGCAGCAGCGCCAGGGCGAGGCCGATCAGCCGGTCCCGAACCGGGAAGTAGAAGAACGGCAGCATGCCGCTCGACGGATCGCCGCCCGAGATCAGCAGCCAGGCCACCCCCAGCCCGAGCAAGCCGCCGAGCATGGTGATCAGGAGGGACTCGCCCAGCACCAGCAGCGAGACGCCGCGGTGGGTGAAGCCGAGCGCCTTGAGCGTGCCGAGCTCCTCGGTGCGCTCGCGCACCGCCTGCGCCATGGTGTTGCCGGCGACCAGCAGGATGGTGAAGAAGACGGCGCCGAGGATCGCGGTGATGATGGCGGCGATGTTGCCCGCCTGGTTGGCGAAGCCCTGCACGAAGGCGCCCTCCGGCTCGGTCTTGGTCTCGGCCGGCGAGTTGGCGAACTCCCGATCGATCGCCTGGGCGATCTCGGCCGCGCGCTCCGGCTCGCCGATCCTCACCCAGTACCACCCAACCTCGCCGCTGCCGTACCGGCGGCTCTCGTGGAAGAAATCGTGGCGGAAGAACATCTGGGTGGTGTCGGTGGCCTTCTCGACGCCGTCGTAGATGCCGACCAGGTCGAACTCCCAGGCGCCCTCGCTTCCCTTGAGCCGCCAGATGTCGGGCTCGATCGGAATGCGGTCGCCGACCTTCCAGCCGAAGCGATCGGCCAATGCCCGGCCGACGATGGCGCCGCTGCGCGTCTCGAGCCACGCCGACCGCTCTTCGTCGGTCAGGACGAACTCGGGGAACATCTCGAGAAACTCCTCCGGCTTGACCGGCATCTTGGCGAAGAAGTTTCTCGGATCCTTGTAGCTGCCGCCGAACCAGGTGGCGAACGTGGCGTCCTCCACGCCCTCGATCCGCTCCATGCGCTCCTCGTAGCTCTCGGGCAGCAGCTGGATGATCGACACCTTGTGGCGGACCACCAGCCGGTCCTGCCCCGCCACCTCGACCCCTTGGCTGAACGCCATGCGCAGGGCAGAGAGGTAGCCGAAGAGCACGAAGGCGACCAGGATCGACAGGATCGTGAGCACGGTGCGCAGCTTCTTGCGCTTGAGGTTGCTCCAGATCAGGCCGAAGAACCTCATGCCGCCGCCTCGGTGGTCAGCTGCCCCTTGTCGAGATAGAGGACGCGCGTGGCGCGGGCGGCGGCGTGCGGATCGTGGGTCACCATGACGATCGTCTTGCCCTGCTCCCGGTTGAGGGTATCGAGCAGGTCGAGCACGCCGTCGCTCGACTTGCGGTCGAGATCGCCGGTCGGCTCGTCGCACAGCAGCAGCGTCGGATCGGTGACGATCGCCCGCGCGATGCCCACCCGCTGCTGCTCGCCACCCGACAGCTGACGCGGATAGTGCCGGCTGCGATGGTCCAGACCGACCACCGACAGTGCGGTGGCGACGTGCTCGCGCCGCTTTTTCCTCGACAGCGCGGTCAGCAGCAGCGGCAGCTCGACGTTGCGCTCCGCGCTCAGTACCGGCAGCAGGTTGTAGAACTGGAAGACCAGCCCCACGTGCCGCGCCCGCCACTCCGCGAGCCGGCGCTCCGAGAGGTTGTCGATGCGCCGGCCGGCGACCTCGATCGTTCCCTTGGTCGGCCGGTCGAGGCCGCCGATCAGGTTCAGCAGGGTGCTCTTGCCCGAGCCCGACGGGCCCATCAGCGCCAGGAACTCACCCTTCGGAACGGTGAGATCGAGGCCGCCGAGGACGTGGATCTTCTCGGCGCCGCGCTTGAAGACCTTGTCGATGCCTCGCGCCTCCACCAGGTGGCCATTGTCCGAGCTCACGCTACCTCCTTTACCTGGTCTCCCTCCGAAAGCGTCTCCGGAGGCTCGATCACCACCCGCTCCCCCGGGCTCAAACCGGCCGACAGGAGCGCCTCCTGGCCGCGCACCTCCTCGACCGCCACCGCCCGGCGCTCGACGGTCCCGCCCGCCAGCACCCAGGCGACGTCGCTGCCGCCGTCGCTCCACAGGGCGGCCGCCGGCACCGAGACGCGTGCCTGCCGGTCCTCGCCCTCGCCCGAGGTGGTCTCCTGGAACGCCACCTTGACCCCCATGTCGGGCAGGATCCGCGGGTCGAGCCGATCGAAGCCGACGCGCACGCGCACCGTCGCCCGCTGCCGGTCGGCGGTCGGCACGATGGCGATCACGCTCGCCGGGATCTTCCAGTCGGAGTAGGCGTCCAGGGTCGCCGCCACCGGCTGGCCGGGCGCCACGCGGTTGATGTAGGCCTCGTTGACGTCCACCTCGATCTCCAGCGATCCCATGTCCACCAGCGTGCAGATGCCGGTGCGGGTGAAGCCGCCGCCCGCCGAGACCGGCGAGATCATCTCGCCCGGCTGGGCGTTCTTCGACACCACGACGCCGTCGAAAGGCGCCCGGATGATCCGGTCCTCGACCTCCTGCCGCCAGAAGGCCACCTGCCGCTCGCCGACCGCGGCCTCCTCCGCCTGGCGAGCCAGGCGCGCGGCGAGCGAATCGCGCTCGGCGGCGGCCCGGTCGAGATCGGCCTG
>JBFGLX010000002.1:0-42342 GCA_041575955.1 Thermoanaerobaculia bacterium | reverse complement strand
GGTCTCGGCCGCGACTCCCGAAGCCTCGAAGGCGTAGCTCGTCGGCTCGAGCGAATCGCCGCCCGCCGACGGGATCAGCTCGTCGTTGAGACGCACCATGCCGTCGCGCTCGACCGCCCAAATATTGAAGCCGACGTTGCCGACCTCGGTCGCCGTCGTCCAGCGGAAGGTGACGTGGCCGCCACCCGTCGCCTCGAAGCCCACGAGCGTCACCGGCGTGGTGACGAAGCCACCGCTCCAGAAGCCGAAGTCCCGGTCGGCCACATCGGCGTCGACCAGCGTCACCGGCTGCAGCCCGCCGCTGCCCGACTGGGTGGTCTGGATCCAATCTTCGACCGGCGTCCCGTCGGGATCGACCGCGACCAGGTAGTCGCCCGGCGGCAGATTGTCGAACAGGTAGTCGCCGCTGGCGTCGGAGATGGTGGTGCCGATCAGGGGCTCGCCCGGGTCGAGCACGCCGTCGCCGTCGAGATCGTTGTAGAGCAGCAGGATCGCCCCCGGCACGGTGCCCTCGCCGAGCTCGTCGTGCAGGGCGTCCTGGTCCTCGTCCTCGAACACGGTGCCCGAGATCGAAAGCACGAAGCCGACCGGATCGGCGGCATAGCCGAAGTCGGCGGTGACGTCGGACGCGGCGCCGCCGGTAAGGGTCACGATGCAGGGATCCACCTTGCTGGTGTCGTCGGCGCCCGGACAGGAGAACGGCCCGCCGATCGGCGTCTGGACGAAGCCCGCCAGGACGCCGTTGACGTCGCTGACGGTGACGAAGTAGGTGCTCGACGGCAGGCCGTCGAACTCGTACTCGCCGTTGGCGTCGGTGGTGATCGAGCGCAGCAGGTTGTCGTCGCCCGTGAACGGCTCGAAGGAGCCGTCGCCGTCGTCGAGCCACAGCTGGACCGTCACGCCCTCGAAGCCCGACTCGTCGTCGGCCGTGTTCGGCAGGCCGTCGGCGCCCAGCGGCTCGAACAGCCCGTCGAGGTCGAGGTCGTGCCAGACCTGGCTGCCGATCGAGCCCATGCCCGCCGACGGCGCGTAGCCGAAGTCGGCGGTGACGCTGGTCGGCGAGCCCGCGGTCAGCACCACGTCGTAGGGATCGTCCTGGCTGTTGTTGTCCGTGTCGGCCGCGCCGCTGGTCTTGTTGGTGGTGATCAGCAGCTCGTCGATGTCGGTGACGTCGATCAGGTAGTCGGCGTCGCTCGCATCGCCGTCGCCGGCGTCCGACAGCGGCAGGCCCGAGAAGGTGTAGCCGCCCGCCGCGTCGGTGCGGACGGTGTCGAGGATCGGCTCGCCGGGGTCGATCACGCCGTTGCCGTTGGTGTCGCGCACCAGGTTGATGGTCACCCCCTCGACGCCGATCTCGCCCGCGGTGACGACGCCGTCGCCGTCGTCGTCGAACCAGACGAAGTTGCCGATCGAGCCGGTCGAGCCGCCGTCGAAGCCGAAGTCGAGGTGGGCGAAGAGGTCGCCCGCCGCCACCGTGATCGTGTAGGTGTCGTCGCCGCCGTTGTTGGTGGGCGTCGTGTTGTACCCGGCCGGCAGCGTCGAGGTGTCGACGTGGACGATGTACTCGCCCGGCGCCAGCCCGGTCGCCAGCCAGGTGCCGTCGGGTCCGGTGGTCACCGTGCACAGCCCCGGCGTGCACGACGGGCCCGAGAGCTGGATGTCGACGCCCCCGATGCCGATCTCGCCCGGGTCCTGGAGGCCGTCGCCGTCGGTGTCGTACCAGACCCGGTCGCCGAGCACCGCGGTGCCGGCGTCGGGCAGGTAGCCGAAGTCGGCCTGGTCGTAGTTCTCGCCCTCGCTGATCGCGGTCAGGGCCGCGGGGTCGAAGCCGCCCGGATAGGCCGTCTCGGTCAGGTTCGCCGGCAGCGTGGTCGTGTCGAGATCCACGAAGTACTTCCCGGCGGCGAGACCCGGGAACAGGTATTCGCCGTTGGCGTCGGTGATGGTGGTCGCGATCAGCGTGTCGGTGGCGCCGCTGGTGTCGAGGATGCCGTCGCCGTCGTCGAGCCAGAGATCCAGCGTGACGCCCGAGAGCCCCGCCTCGGCGGCGCTCTGGATGCCGTCGGCGTTCTCGTCGAGCCAGACGGCGTCGCCGATCGAGGCGCCACCAGGATCGCGAACGTAGCCGAAGTCGACGTCGCCGACGTCGCTCGCCGCGAGGTTCACCTCGATGGTGTCGAGACCGCTGGTGAGCGCGTAGCCGACCAGCACCCCGAAATCGTCGGTCACCGCCACCCGGTAGCAGCCCGCGGGCAGGTCGGGGAAGGAGTAGTCGCCCATGGCGTCGGTCGTGGCCGTGGCCAGCACGTTGCCCGAGCAGTCGCGCAGCTCGACCGTGACGCCGCCGAAACCGCCTTCGCCCGCCTCCTCGACGCCGTCGCGGTCGAGGTCCTCGAAGACCGTGCCCGAGATGTCGGCCAGGGTGGCGTTCCTGTAGCCGAAGTCGGCGTCCAGGAACGAGTCGCCCAGTGCGACCAGCGGCGTCTCGATCTGGGTCCCCGGAGCGTTGGGGCCGGTCTCCTCGTCGTTCGTGGTCGGCGTGTAGCCGGCGAGCACGGGCTGGGAGTCGTCGATGCTGGCGAAGTAGGTGCCGCGGGTCAGGCCGGAGTAGAGGTAGCTGCCGTCCGCGGCGGTCATCTGCGAGCCGACCAGGATGTCGACCGTGTTGTCGAAGATGCCGTTGCCGTCGGCGTCCCGCCAGAGCTCGACCTTCACACCGGCGATCCCGGCCTCGCCCGGATCCTGGATGCCGTCGCCGTCCGGATCGTTGAACACCGTGTCGCCGATCGTGCCCGGGGAGTTGTAGCCGAAGTTCACCCCGACCACGTCGACGCCGCCGGTGATCGTCACCGCGAGCTGCTCGTTCTGGGCGGGCGTGGTGGTGCCGCCGTAGGGGTTCAGCACGCCGTCGGTGTCGGTGATCACGATCGTGTAGTCGCCGTCGTCGAGGCCGTCGAACCGGATGTTGCCGCCGGCGTCGGTGATGGTGGTGGCGATCACCTCGCCGGAGGCGTTCAAGAGATCGACGGTCACGCCGGCGATCGGCGTCTCCTCGTCGCCGGTGCCCGGCAGGCCGTCCGGACCGAGAATGTCGAAGAAGCCGTCGCCGTCGGCGTCCAGCCAGACCTTGTCGCGCAGGCTGCCCAGGCAGAAGTCGACCGCGGCGATGGCGCCGCTGGACGGGAAGGTGACCACCATCTGGCGCGCGCCGGCGGTGTCCACCGGTAGCAGCTCGTAGGCGTTATCGCCGGGGGCCGTCAGGTTGCTGAAGAAGATCGAGGTCGAGAACTGGTCGAACAGCTCGACGCTGTCGGAAGTGTTCTCGGCGTCGAGAAACTCGACCGCCTCGATCTCGACGTCGGCGGCGAAGTCGAAGGTGATCGTGCCGCCGAAGCCGGAGTCGTCGGGGTCGCTCTGGTCGCCATCCTCGCTGATGATCAGCAGGTTGCTTTGGAACGTGCAGTTCTCGCCCGGCATGCCCACTTCGCCGTCGGCGCCCTGACCCGGGCCGGCGGGCGTGCAGGTCTCGTTTGGCGAGCCGAGATCGTCGTCGGCGCCGGTCGGGTTGAAGCTGTCGAAGGCCATGAGCGGGCCCGGGTCAGGCGGGGTTGACGGGTCGCCGTCGGGGTTGGCCACAACAGAGAGGGTGACTCCCCAGGCCGCCCACTCGTCGTCCAGGAACTGACCCGCAACGATCGGGTTACCGAGCGCGTCGACGTCGAAGTCGATCCGCGGCAGACAGGCGTCGGACGCGAAGCCGAAGTCGAGATCGTCGACCACCTGGCCGGCGATGACGGTCACCGGCGCGCTGACGAAGCCGCCCTCGCTCTGCGGACCGACCGTCGGCGAGGAGCCGGAGAGCACCGAGCCGGTGTCGGTCACCCGCACCTCGTACTCGCCGGGCGGGACCCCGGTGAACAGGTACCTGCCGTCGGCCGTGGTGGTGACCGGGGCGCCCACGGTCAGGCCGGTCGAGAGATCGACCAGCTCGAGCGTGACCCCGCCGATGCCGATCTCGCCCGGATCCTGGATGCCGTCGCGGTCGAGGTCGTTCCAGAGGTAGTCGCCGATGATCGCGCTCGCGGCGCTGGCGTTGGCGTAACCGAAGTCGGCGGTCAGGAAAATCTCGCTCTGGGAGACGGTGAAGACCGCGCTCGGATCGGTGCTGCCCGGCGCCAGGACGAGGCCCGCCGGCACCGTGGCGTCGGTGACGTCGACGAAGTAGGGGCCGGGAGCCAGATGCTCGAACAGGTATTCGCCGTTCATGCCGGTCAGGGCCGTGGCCAGAGCGGTGTCGTCGCCGCCCCCCGGCAGGCCGTCGGCGCCGGCGTCGAACAGGGTGACCTCGACGTTCGGCAGCCCGGGCTCGCCGACGTCCTGCACGCCATCGCCGTCGACGTCGAGCCAGACCCGGTCGCCGAGCGCACCGCTCACCACCGGATCGACGTGGCGGGCGACCTCCGGCACGCTGCTTTCGGTGCTGTTGACCACCGCCAGGTTGAGCAGGCTTGCGGCAAAGGGCGTCAGCGGGTTGTCCACCGTCACCTGGAAGGTCACGGTCAGACTGTTGCCGTCGGGGAGCAGGAAGCCGTCGGCCGGCTCCACCAGGCCGGGCGGCACCCCGTCCACCAGGTCGGGGGGATTGGCGCCGCCCGGATCGTTGTCCTTGGTGCCGGCGATCGGGGCACGGGCGCTGATCGTCACGTCGTCGAAGTAGACCTCGTCGTTGCCGCCCAGGCTCGGCGAGCTCAGGAAGCGGACCCGGGTAGTGGGCGAGGCGAAGTCCGAGATGTCGTAGCTGATCGTGGTGTACGCCGGATCGTCCGCGGCGGGACCCACGAAGCGGTCGAGCTCGACCCAGTTGGCGCCGCCGTCGCCGGAGACCTCGACGGTCACGAAGTCGTTGAGGTCGTCCAGGTCGCTGCGGCGATAGGCGAACGAAAGGGTCGCCGTCTGATAGGGCGACAGGTCGGCCTCCCGCTGGACCCCCTCGCCGCCGTTGTCGTTGTCGCGGATACGCAGGACCTGCAGCGCGCCGAAGTCCTCGTCCGCGGTGACCTGGATGTCGCCCGAGCCGGGGCCGTCGGCCTCGCCGATCTCCAGCCAGCTCGTGGCCCACGAGAGCGAGCCGTCGTTGTTGGCGTAGGAGACCGTGCCGAACTGGTCGCGGAAGGTCTCGGCGAAGCGCACTTCCAGGTTGTCGACGAAGAAGAACTCGTCGGTGGCGCTGATCGTGAACCCGAGCCGGATCCGCGTGTTGACGGCCGCGAAGGCCGAGATGTCGTAGGCGACCGAGCCGGAGTCCGCGTCGCCGGGCTCGAGACACATGTGGACCTCACCCTCCCGGGTGTCGAGGGTCGTGTAGCTCGCCCCGCCGTTGCCCGAGACCTCGACGAACACGAAGTCCTGGGCCGCTTCCATGTCGCCCTGGCAGCGCCAATCGAACAGCAGCACCGCCGCCGAGGCGCCGGTGAGATCCACCTGGCGCTCGATCTGGCGCAGCGGCGCCCCGCCCGAGCCGGTGAAGCGCAGCTCGCCGGCGGCGACGTCGATGCTGCCGGTGGTCGGCGAGCCGTCGTCGTTGGTCTCCAGCCAGTCGATCGCCCAGGGATGGGGCCCGTCGCGGTTGCTGTAGAGGGCGGCGCCGAACTCATCGAGCGCGTAGAGCTCGAGCGGGCCGGTGACGACGGTGCTCTGGGGCACGTAGGTCACGCCCGCGGGCAGGACGTCGGTGACCCTGATGCCGGTGTGGTTCGCGCCGCTGTTGTTCTGGACCGTGAGGGTGTAGGTCAGGGTCTGTCCCTGGACCACCGGGCCGCCGGCGTCGGAGGTCTTGGTGATGTCGAGGTCTCCCGACCCCTCCGGCAGGATGAAACCGTAGTCGTTGTCCGGGTCCTCGAGACCGAAGTCGAGCACTCCGAAGTCGGCCTCTTCGGCGTTGTCGGTGGTGAGGGTCGCGCCCGCCGGCAGGGTCGCCACGTCGACTTCCATCACGAAGTTGCCCTGGCCGACCGGAAACACCCAGTCGCCGTTCGGGTCGGTGACCGGACAGGCCAGATTGAAGCCGCCGCCCGGATTGTCGCAGAGCAGCGAGTCGCCGGCGTCGACGAGGCCGTCGTCGTTGTTGTCGATGTAGACGCGGACGGTGGCGCCGGTGAAGCCCGAATCGCCGTCGGCCGGCTCGTACACGCCGTCCTCGTCGATGTCGAAGAACACGGTCCCGGTGATCAGGTTGTCGGTCAGGCAGGCCACCGCCTCGTAGTCGCCCAGGGACGGGAAGGGCGCGATCAGGGTGGTCTCGCCGTCGGGCGTGCCGATGGTCCAGAAGTCGTTCGGGCTGGTCCCCGAGGCGCCGGTGGTGCCGTGCAGGGTACCGTCGGCGCCGAACGACATGCCCTCCATGTCCGAGACGGTCGCCGGCGGCGGGTTGGTGTTGTCGAAGAAGCCGACGACGGTACCGAGCCCGGTCACCGGATCGACCTCGACCAGCTGGTCGGTGCCGCCACCGATGTTGTTGACCACGTAGATGATGCCGTCGGTCGGCTTGGCGGCGACGTCGTCGACGTCGACGTTGATCCCGGGGCCGCTGATGCGCACGCAGGTGGCGCCGCCGGTGAAGCCGGGCGTCGGCGTGGTGTCCACGAGGCCGGTGGCCGGGTCGATCTGGAACAGGACGTCGTCGGGAGCGGAGCCGTCGCCGTCGCGGGCGGTAGCCCAGAGGACGAACGTGCCGGTCGATGCGTCGGTGCGGGTGACGTCGAACTGCAGGCCATCGATGTCGTTGATGGCGAGCGGGGCGCCGCCCGGCAGGGTGCAGCTCCCGACGTCGGCGGAGATCTGGATGAACTCCGAGTCGTTGCCGTCGCCGTCGAAGGAGTCGTCGTAGTCCAGGAAGCCGAAGTCGTCGCCGTTGACGGCGTAGAGGTTGCCGTCGTCCGGGTTGAAAGCAATCGCCTCCATCGCCCCGGTGCCCGTCGGTCCCATGTCGACGAAGCCGTCACCATCCTTATTGATAAAGACCAGGTTGTCGCCGGAGTCCGCAACCGCGAAGCAGTAGGCCTCGGGCTGCGGCGGCAGGGCGGAGGCGCCCCCGGGCAGCAGCGACAGGGCCGCGAATAGGGCTGCCGCGCTCGCGGCGAGGCGCCCAGCAGCGAACCGACGCGTCATCGCAGGTCGCGATCGCGGCACCTCTCCGGCCCCGGCCCTCCTGCGTGAGCTGCTGCACTCCGGGAACACGCTCGACACCAATCTGCTCCTCTCTCGGGCCGGGCACACTGCCCCCGGCCACTCATCTGCTAGTGGTAGGTCGTCGCTCCCGGTGGGGTTAGCCGGTCGGGAGGTCTTCGACGAACGCGCCGGAGCCGCTGTCGCCCGCTCCGGGGCTGCCACCGAGGGCCACTTCGACCAGGCGACCGCGCTCGACGATCTCCGGCTTCTCGTAGGGGAGGCGCGGCGGGCGCCCGCGACGCTCTTGGCCGTCCGCGCTCTTGCCGGCGTCGATCGGTCTCATACGTAGCTCTCTCTTCAAGCTGAACGGAATTGTACATGACGTCTCTGCTGACGGAAGACAAACGCACCCTGCTCACCATTTTTAGGAACTCGCGCTCGACAAACAGTGAACTGCTCCACAACCGTGGCGCGCGAAGCGGCTCGAGAGCCAGAATTGCGGCGAGTCGAAAAGACGAGCACCCCCGGTTCCGCGCCGCGCTTTCCGACCTCAGCGGCCGAAGCGGCGGCGCCAGAGCTCGAAGCTCATGCAGTTCCAGAGAGCCACGTCGCCGGCCGGACCCGCGGATCGATTCAACGCCGCCTCGACCCACGCGCTGCTCACGAAGCGCGGCCAGAGCGCGCCGCTCGACCGGAGCAATCCCTCCCAGGCGGCTCGATTCGGTCCGCGCAGCGCCCGATCGAACAGCGGCGTGAGCGACGTCCTCCGGGTGCGCGTTCGCACCGCCTCCGGCAGAAGCCCCACGAGCGCCCGCCGGGCGATCTCCTTGAACCTCCCGTTTCGATAGAGCTCCCAGGCCGGCAGCGAGAGCATGAACTCGACCAGCCGGAGGTCGCGATACGGATGGCGGAGGTCGACGCCGCAGCGGCCGGCGTAGAAGATTTCGAGCGAGATGCCGCGGGCGGGGCGCGGGCCGGCGGCGGCGAGCAGCCGCGCGTCCGCCGGCTCGATCCGCGACGCCTGGCGCTCGAGCACCCCCCGCGCCCAAGGTGTCAGCCACTCGGGTGGCGGGCGTCGTGGTCGGAGCGCCCGCCACCAGCGGCCGAAGCCGGCGCTCCGCAAACCGGAGCGCGCCCCGAACCGCCACAGGTCGGCGAGCAGCTCGCCGGCGGCCGCGACCGGTCTGCCGGCGGCGATCAGATCCGCGAACCAGCGTTCGTATCCGGTATAGAGGGCGTCCGCCGAGCCGCCACTGAGCAGGACGCTGCTGCCCGCGCTCACCGCTTCGGAGTAGGCGCGGGACTTGAGACGCCGGTAGGGGTTCTCCTCCGGGCTGCTGGGGTTGAGGCAGAGCTCGCGACCGTCGGGCAGCGGCCCGAGCTCGTCGCCGCGAAACTCGCGCGCATCCAGGCGCCACCGCTCGACCACCGGCCGGATGAACTCCCGTTCGTCGCAGCCGGGGGTCGAGTCGAAAACCCAGGAGATCGACCGCGGCCTTTGGGCTTCGGCCCGGCGGTCGACCGACTCGGCCGCCAGCGCGGCGACCGAAGTCGAATCGAGGCCGCCGCTCATCAGCACCGCGGCCGGCGCCGGCGAGCGCAGCCGGCTCTCGACCGCGAGCGTCAGAAGCTCGCGGTATTCCTCGGCCAGTGCGGTTCCGTCCCGAATCGCTTCCCGGCCGTCCGCCGGCGGCGACCAGAGCCGTTCCGCGGTGACCGGGCCCTCGCCGATTCTCAGCAGGGTGCCGGGCAAGAGCTCGGTCACGCCGCGGAAGAAGGTCGACCCGTCGCCCGGCACGGCGGCCGCGAAGTAGTGCGCCAACCGCGACTCGTCGAGCTCCACGGAGACGCCCGGATGCCCGAGCAGGCTCGCCTCCTCCGACGAGATCACGATCTCCGCGCCCAGCTCGGCGTAAAAGAGGGTGCGATCGCCGAGAGGATCGCGGGCCAGGAACCCGCGCCGGGCGGCGGGCTCGAGGAGCGCCAGGGCGTAGGGACCGACGAGCCGGCGGCAGAACCCCTCTCCCCACGCCTCGTGCGCCGCCAGGGCCAGCTCGGCGTCGGAGGGCGAGCGATCGGAGCGCTCGAGCTCCAGGGCGGTGATCAACTCGGCGCGGTTGTCGATCCGGCCGTCGAAGGCCAGAAGCCGGCCGCCCGAGCGCAGCGGCTGCCGCTCGCCGATCTCCTCGGGCGTCACCCAGGCGTGCAGGTGGGCGATCCCGGCCGCGCCTTCGATCGCCAAGTCGCGCCCGTCCGGCCCTCGATGGGCGAGACGATCCGCCAGGGCGGCGAGCGCTCTCTCCGAGACCGGACCGCGGTCGCGGCGGAAGATGGCGGCGATAGCACTCATCCGGCTGGCGTCGACGGCTCGGCCGCTGACAAGGAGACTCTATCCCGACTCCTTCCGCCGTCCGGAGGGCTCGGGCACCCCATCCGGGCGCGGCGGGCGGTCGGTAGACTCGGGCCGTGGACGCCGGCGACTCGATCGTGTATCTGCGCTTCCCGCCGCTGGCCGGCGTCCTGGCGCTCGAGAGCGCGCCGTCGGCGGTGCCCGACCTCCTGGTCGGCAGATGGATGGCCGAGCTCGCGGCCGGGACCTCCGGTGGCGGATCCTTTCTCATTCGGTGGCGCGCGGCCGCCGGACCCCCGCCGGCCGCCGGTGACGCGGTTCAACCGGTCGAGTGGCGGCCCGAGGCGGGATCCGGCGTGCTGCGCAACCCCTGCGGCCGGGTGCTGCTCTCCCCCGGCACCGAGGAATCGACTGTCGAGCTCGTCGCCGGCGCGCTCGAGCGGCCGGCCTGCCTCGAGCCGCTGGTCGAGGCCGCCCTGGGCGACGCGCTTGCCGCCGGCGGCGAGTGCTTCCTGCACGCCGCCGCGGTCGAGCTGCGCGGCCGCCGGCTGCTGCTCATCGGCGACACCGGCTCGGGCAAGTCGACGGTGGCGGCGGCGGTGGCGGCCTGCGGCGGCCGGGTGATCTCCGACGACAGCTTGATCCTGGGACGGGCCGACCGCCGGCCACTGGTGCGAGCGGCGCGCCGCAGCCTCTGGCTGCGTCCGGGCTCGGCAGCGCTTTTGCCAGCCCTTCACGCCCGCGGCCTCGCGAGCCAGGAGGCGGCCGATGGACGCATCCGAATCGACCGTGAACGCTCTCCAGGGGCCTTCCGGCTTTCGACCGAGCCCGACTGCCTGATCCTGCTCGAGCGCCTGTCCGATGGCGAAGGCCCGGTGGCACGGCCGCTCGCCCAGGCCGAGGCGCTCGCCGCTCTGTTGCGCGGCACCTCCGCGCTCTACGTGACCGACGACCGCTTCGCCGATCGCCGTCGCCGGCTGTTCGATATCATGACCCGCTTCGCCGAGGAGCTGCCGGCGATCGAGCTCCGCCTCGGCCGGTCGCTCCTCGAGTCGACCGAGGAATGTCTCGCAGCCGTCGCCGACTCGCTGCCGTAAGATCCGTCCGATGACTCACGACCGTGGCGTTCGCCGGCTGCTCCACCGGGCCCACCTGCTGGCAAGCGCCTGGCGCCTGCATACGACGGCCCAGCGCCTGGCCGGTGGCGCCGGCTGGACCGAGACTCGCGACCGGCTGCTGGCGGCGAGAGGCCTGCCCGAGCGGGTCGCCCCCGCGGACGCGGTCTGGGCCGCGGCCCGCACGGCGCGGCTCGGCCGGCTGCTGGCCGGACGACGCGACACCTGCCTGCTGCGCTCGCTCGTCGCCGGCGCCCTGGTGGCGGACACGCCCGGGGTCGCCGTGCGGATCGGCTTTCGCCGCCCGTGGGCGACCGGAGACCTGCTCGACGGCCACGCCTGGTTGAGCGTGGCGGATCGGGCGCTGACGCCGGCCGAGCCGGACGACGTCGCCTTCGAGGAGGTCGTGGCCTTGCCGCTCGAGCGCGCCCGATGAGACCGATCGAGGCGCTCTCCGCGCTGCTCGGCTCGGCTCGGTACCGGCACAAGACGCTCGCCGACGGCAGCGGAGTGGTGGTCGACACGGCCGACATGAGAGTCTTGAGCCTCAACCGCACCGGCATGTTCGTGCTCGATCAGATCGCTGGCGGAGCGACCCGTCGAGCGCTTCTCGAGCAACGCCTGATCGAGACGTTCGAGGTCGATCGCGACACCGCCAGGCGGGATCTCGAGGAGCTGCTCAGGGACCTCGACCGCCACCTGACCGCCCCGAGCCGGCCTTGAAGCGCCCGGTCCTCATCGCGCTGGCCGCGTCCGCGATCACCCTGGCCGTACTCGACTTCCGGCACCATGTCGCGGGCCGCGAGCGGGCGCTCGCGCGCATCGACCGTCACGCCCTGGACCAGCGCTTCCCCGAGCTGCGCGCCGAGGTCCGGCGTCGTTACGACCCGGTCGATGCCGAGCTGCGGGTGGCGCGCGCCCTGCTCAGCCTCGAGCTCGATCGCGCCTGGATGGCGGAGCTCGACCTCGAGCAGGCACGTCTGGAGGTCGAGCGCGGCACGCAGCGGCTGTCCGAGTCGGCGGCCATCGCGCGGGCCGCCTGGCCGCAGCGCCCGGCGTCGTGGCAAGCGCCGATGGTCCTGGGCGGGGCGACCTACCTGCAGCTCTACCGCGAGCGCGACGCGCGGCTGATGGCCGAGCCGGAGCTCTGGGAGGAGCCGCTGCTGGCGGCCCACCGGCTCGCGCCGGTCGAGACCGGGCCGGTCCGCTTCCTGACCGCCGCCTACCTGGGCAACTGGTCGTCGCTCACCGGCGAGCGCCGGGAGGCGGCGACCGCCCTGATGAGCCGCGCGTTTCACGATCGCGACACCTACCGGCTGCTCATCCGCGACTGGCTGCGGGTCGCGCCGTCTCGCAGCCAGGCGCTGGCGCTGGTGCCCGAACGTCCGTGGGCCTGGAAAATCCTCCAGGAGATCTTCACCGAAGCCAGAGACTGGGAGTTCTACATCACGGCCCGACAAAAGTGGTACGAGACGCTCGGCGCCGACCTCGACCGCTCGCTCGACGAGATCCGGTCGCAGCTCGAGGGCGGGGAGCGGCAGCGCGCCCGCGACCGGCTGCTGTGGGAGATCGCGCTGACGCCGCGAGCCGCCGACTTCGCGCCGCGTCTGCAGCGCAGCCTGGAGCTCCTGCCGCCGGGGCCGGTCGGCGAGGCGGCGGCAGATGTCTTTGCCACCTGGCTCGAATGGGCGCTCGAGCTCTGCCTGCTGCGCGAATGTCCCTTCGAGGCGCCGGTGTTGAGCCGGCTTGCC
Organism: Thermoanaerobaculia bacterium; assembly: GCA_041575955.1. Lineage (GTDB taxonomy): Bacteria > Acidobacteriota > Thermoanaerobaculia > Multivoradales > JAHEKO01 > JAHEKO01. Next base: position 29,959 of record JBFGLX010000002.1, on the reverse strand, counting down.
CGACTGGCCGCCGACCCGCCACCGGATCGGCGCGCGCTGACGTTCCTGATCGCCGGCGACCTGCCCCGCGCCGAGCTCCTGGAGCGGCGCTTCGCAATGGGCGAGGCCTGGGCCGGGTACCACCTGCTCAAGGCCGAGCACCTCGCCCGCACCGGCCGCGACGGTGCTGCCCGCGACGCCCTGGCGCGGCTGTCGAGAGCGTGGCATCGCCGGCCGCGCTATTGGATCGCGGCGCGCGAGGTCGCTCGCGCGCGGGGCGACGCCGACGCGACGCGGCACGCCGACGCCCAGCTCGATGCGCTGGGCCGGTCGAGCTGGCCGGCGTCGGCGTGGGAGCACGGCGATCGGGAGTTCTCCCTGACCCTGCTGCCGTCGGCCCCGGCCTCGGGGCTCTCGGTCGAGATCACCGACGCCCCCCGCTACGGCGTGGTGGTCGAGCTCGAATGGGACGGCCGTCTGGTGGCGATCGAGCGGTCGCCACGGTCCTCCGCGACCTTCGATCTCGAGCTGCCGGTCTCTCCCGAGCTCCACCGCCTGACGCTCCGCGTCAAGACCGGCGGCACCGTCCGGCCGGTCGCGGTGGCGCTGGCCGGGGCCCGGATGGGTCTAGCGCCGGACGTCGGGGCGGACCGGGGCCAGGCCGGAGTCGCCCGCGACGGCGACGCCCAGCAGGACCGCCAGGGTAAAGGAGTTGGCTGGCAGCGTGAGGCCGAAGTCGAGCAGCTCGTGAAAGCCGAGCGCGGCTAGCGCTCCGAGGCCTCCGACCGCCGCGGCCGCGGCCTCGTGACTGCGGCTCGAGAGCAGAGCGGCTTGGAGTCGCCGGATCAGGAAGCCCAGTCCGATCAGGGCGACGATCACCGCCAACGCCCCGCCGGTGGCCAGCAGCTCCAGCCAGTCGTTGTGGGCATGCTGCCAGCTGACGGTGGCCAGGCTCTCGCGCTCGACCATCGGGAAGGCGCTCTCGAAGCCGCCGAGACCGATGCCCGTGACCGGAAAGCGTCGCCAGAGCTCCGCGGTGCCGCTCCAGACCTCCAGCCTCGCACTGGTGGTGACGCTGTGGAGAGACGTTCCGAGCAGCCGCCCCAGGCCCCTCTCGAGCCCGATCCAGGCCACCAGACCGAGGCCGCCGGCCAGCGCCACCAAGCCGACCGGCAACAGGCGCCAGCGCCGGTAGTACGCGGCCAAGACGAAGCCCTGCACCAGGGTTGCCGCGGCGGCCGCGAGCAGGCCGGCCCGCGACCGCGTGAGCGCCACGCCCGCGAAGAGGGCCAGCCACACCAGCATCGGCCCGATCGCCAGCGCCAGGCGCCATTCCCATCTCGGCTCGCTCCGCTGCGCCCGCCGGAGCGCCCACCACGCCAGCGCAAAGCCCAGTGCCAGCGCCATCTCCAGGTAGGGCGCGACGTGTGCGGGATTGACGAACGTGCCGCGCAGGCGCGATGCCTCGCGGGCCACCTCGACCCCCCAAACCGACCTCGATCCGGCCGCTACATGCCGGAAACCGTAGAGCAGCTGAAAGAGAGCCGCCGCCAGGATCGAGCCGAGCAGCCAGCGTCGACCCTGGCGGTCGCCGCCCAGGAGCGCGCCGGCGACGAACGCAGCGGCGACAGCCACGAAGGTCAGCCCGGTCGACAGCGACTGCGATGGCGCCAGCGAGAGCGACAGCGAAGCCGGCGCGCCGCTCCCGGCCGTCGCGTCGGCGGCGAGCTCGAGCCGCTCCGGCGACAGCACCCCGACCACCTCGGCTGGTAGCGGCAGCGCCTGGAGCACGCCGATCGCGGCGATCGTCAGCAGGGCGCCGACCGGCGCCGCGATCCCGCGGCCCCGGAGGTCGGCGCCTTCGCTCCAGAGCGCCAACGCCAGCACCGCGAAGCTGCCGACGCGCAGCGCCAGCAGCCCGGCCGGGGTGACGCTGGCGAACGGCAGCGGCGCCCAGATCAGGAGCAGCGCGAGGGCCAGGGTCGCCCAGGTTGGTTTCTGGCGAAAGCGAGGTATCATTGCAGCCTGCGCACGGTCCGAAGCCCGATTATCCCATGGACATGCATATTTCCGTCGCAACTCGGTTGCTGATAGTGGGTCTGTCGTGCGCCGCGAGCGTCGACGCCCAGTTCCCGCAGTACACGGCTCCAGGCAGCCTTGGGGTGCCCCAGAAGCCGACCCGGGAGCGGGTCGAGGCAGGTGTAGAAGCTGCCCGCTGGACCCTGGGAGCGCTGAAGCTCGACCCCCGCTTCAGGGTGGGCGACGTCGGCTACAACGACAACGTGTTCGGCGCCAGCGACGACGGCGAACGAATCTCCGACCTGACGGCCACGGTCGGCGCCGGGCTGGTCGCGTATTCGAACTTCGGCCCCGACGTGATCGTGTCGGCTTACCTGCTGCCCGAGTACGTCTGGTGGCAAGACCTCGATCAGCTCCGCGAAGAGCGGCTCAACTACGGCGCCGGCGTCTTCGGCTTCTTCAACCGCCTGACGCTGATCGCCGACGCTCGACGCGAGGAGCGCCAGCGGTTCCTCAACGCGGAGGCGCTCGTGCCGTTCGACATCCAGACCCACCGCGCCTCGATTCGAGCCGCCGTCGACTTCCGCGGACCGTTCGAGCTGTTCGGCGCGATCGAGGCGCGCGAGTTCGAGCACCAGGGGAACCGCTCTCCGATCCGGGTCGAGCTGCTCGACCGGGACGAAGCGATCGGTCGGCTGGGGCTCGCCTACCGATTCAGGTCGGATCTACGGATCGGCCTCGGCGCCGAAGGCTCCGAGTCCGACTTCCCGCTCGATCCGTTCGGACGCTCGAACACCGCCCTCGGGCCGCTGTTGGAGATCGACTACCACCGGGAGGGGCTCAGTCTGGCGCTCTCGGCCGTTCAGCGGGAGGTCGAGTTCGAAGCCCCGAGCCGGCGGACGTTCTCGGAGCTGACCGGCTCGCTGCGCGCCGGATGGCAGGCGGGGCATCGGTTACAGCTCGACGCCTACGGCGCGCGGAGCCTGGTGTATTCCATCGCGGGCGACGATCAGTTCTTTGCCGAAGATCGGGTCGGACTCTCGGTCGGCACTCCCTGGGGCCGCCGCTTCCACGTCCGCGCCTACGGCGAGTCCGGGTCCAACCGCTACCGAAGCGTCTCCCGAGCCGTCACGTCCCGCGAAGACGACGTTACGTCGTTCGGCGGTGAGCTCGACTTCGAGCCCTCCCCGCGGCTGCTGTTGACCCTCGCCGCCTCGAGCACCGATTTCGACTCCAACCAGCCGGGTCTCGACCGCTCGGTCGCGGTCGTCCATCTCGGACTGCGGCTCGGGGGCGATTTCCAGCCCTGGTAACCCTCATTTTAGGCAGTGGAGTGCTTCACAAAGATCCGCCGAAATTTCGGCTACTGTTAGAGCCAGAGTGATGGCGAGGATTGCAGGCGGCCTGGCCGTCACGAGTCTGGTTGCTTGTCTGGCTGTCCCGGCCGGCGCTCAAGAGCCTTCCGCGGCCAGCAGCTACCGGATAGGGCCGAAGGACCTCCTGGAAGTTCGCGTGTTTGAAGAACCGACTCTCAACGTCGACCTCCGAGTCACCGAAGAGGGCACGATCAACCTGCCACTTCTGGGTAGTTTCTCCGTGCGCGGCTTTACCGAGCAGGAGGCGGCGGCCCGCATCAGGGCCGATCTCGAGCGCTCCTATCTACAGAGGGCCTCGGTGACCGTGCGCATCAGCGAGTTCCGCTCTCAGCCGACCTCGGTGATCGGGGCGGTCAACTCGCCCGGCAACCTGGAACTCTCCGGCCGCTGGACGCTACTCGAGGCGCTGACCGCGGCCGGTGGCTTGGCCAGCAATCACGGCGATCGTGTGCACATCCTGCGTCGCGCCCAGAACGGCCTGTCCGACCAGCTGACCATCGACCTCGATTCTTTGCTGGTGCGGGGCGACGCCCGCTACAACATCCCGATCTTCGCCGCCGACCTGATCAACGTGCCGGTGGCGGTTGACGTGAACGTCTTCTGCCTGGGCGAGGTCCAGTCTCCCGGAGCGGTGACCTTTCGCAGCAGCGAAACGGTCACCCTGCTGGCGGTGCTCGCCAAGGCCGGCGGCCTCACCGACAGGGCGGCCGCCAAGATCCGGATCCGACGCCAGCGGGCTGGCGGCCAGGTCGACGAGATCGTGGTCAACTACAAGCGGCTGCTCGCCGGCAAGGACGCCGACATCGAGATGCGTGACGGCGACGTCGTCGTGATCAAGGAGTCCTTCTTTTGACCGCCGGCCGGCCGATCGATCCGTACGCAGCCACGGGACCCGACGGCGCAGAGGACGGCGCCCTCGTTTGGCACCACTACCTGCGCATCGTGCGCGAGCGCTGGCGGCTGATCGCGGCGGCGACCGCCCTCTGCCTGCTGGGCGGGCTCATCCACTTCTTGATCACGCCCAAGAGCTACCGCGCCACCACCACCCTGCAGATCGAGCAGCGCAGCGCGATGGCGGTAACCACCGATCCCAACCCCTGGCTCGAGGCGTGGATCGGCATGAAGTACTACCCCACCCAGTACCGCCTGCTGGAGAGCCGTGGGCTGGCGGAGCGGGTGGTGCTCGATCTCGGCCTGATGGACGAGACGAGCTTCAACTCGACGCCGCGCCAGCTCCTGACCGGCTCGGCGGCCGATACCGAGATGAGCGCCGCCGCCGACGAGGCGGTGCTGGCCCGGCTCGCCAACCGCGTCCTCTCCGGCCTGAGCGTCGACCCGATCAAGGAAACCGAGCTGGTGCGCGTCTCCTTCGTCGGCTCCGACGCCGAGCTCGCCTCGCGCATCGCCAACGGAGTCGCCGACGCCTTCATCGATTGGGGCATCGAGACGCGGTCGGCCACCGTCGGACGGGCCTCCGATTTCCTCAGCAAGCAGATCGACACCCTGAAGGAGGAAATCAACGAGAAGGAGCAGCAGCTCCAGACGTACGGTCGTTCGACCGACATCCTGAACCTGGATCCGCAGTCCAACGTCACCCTGCAGCAGCTCGATCGTCTGAACGAGGACTTCATTGACGCTCTCGACGGCCGCCTCGAGAAGGAGGCTCGCTACGACGAGTTCAAGCAGTCGCCGGCCGACGCTCTGGCCAACCGCGAATCCGGCGGCCTGGTCAACGAGCTGCGGCGCGAGCAACTCAAGCTGGAAGCCGACTACGAGACGCGCCTGCGCACCTACAAACCCGAGTGGCCGGAGATGGTCGATCTCAAGGCCAGGATCGACGAGGGGCGGCAGCACCTCGACAGCTTGATCGAGGAGCAGGCGCGCAAGGCGCGCAGCGCCGCCTACGCCGAGTACCAGACCGCCCTGCGGCGCGAGCAGTCGCTGCAGACGGAGATCGCCCGGGTCAAGGCCGAGGCGATGGACCGGAACGCCTCGGCGGTCGAGTTCCGGAATCTGGAGATGGAGATCCAGAATCGCCGCAAGCTACTCGAGGAGATGCTCCGCCGACTGTCGGAGGCGGGCGTTCGGGCCCGGCTGCAGACCGAGCGCGAGACCAACATGCGGGTCATCGATCGGGCGCTGACGCCGCTGAGCCCCTTTCGCCCATCTCTCGGGCGCAACCTGGCCGTCGGGTTCGCGCTGGGGATCAGCCTGGGGATCGGCCTCGTCCTGCTGCTGCAGCTCATCGATCGGACGGTCAAGGACCCGACCGAGCTTCAACAGAGGCTCGGCCTGCCGGTACTGGCGGTGGTTCCCGACGTCGATTTCCCGGGCGGCGGCGCCCGCTACGGCTACTACCAAGCGGCCACCCGACCGCGCGGCGTGGACCCCCGCAAGGTCGCCCGAATCGACGAGCGCGACGAGTCGCCCGACATCGAGCTGCTGCCCGAGCGGAGTCCCCGCTCGGCGGTCTCCGAGGCCTACCGCTCGATGCGCACCGCCCTGCTTCTGTCGAGCGCCGAGAAGCTGGGCCTGATCGCAATCACCTCCCCCGAGTCGGGAGACGGCAAGACCGCCACCGCAGTCAACCTGGCCACGGTCATGGCCCAGCTCGGCCGCCGCACCCTGCTGATCGACGGCGACCTGCGGCGGCCGCGACTGCACCGGATCTTCCGCCGGTCGAACTCGGTCGGTCTGGTGCACCTGCTCGCCGAAGGCACCGACCCGGCGGCGCTCTACATCCCGACCGAGGTCGAGAACCTCTATCTCTGCCCGTCCGGACCCCACCCGCCCAACCCGTCCGAGCTGCTGGGCTCGGATCGGATGGCGGACATCCTGGCGCGAGTGTCCAGCGACTTCGAGCTGGTCGTCGTCGACACTCCGCCCGCGCTGGTGGTCACCGACGCGATGGTGATCGGCGCCCAGTGCGACGGCGTGGTCCTCTGCCTCCAGGCCAGCAAGACCCTGCGCGAGGATGCCGAGAGCTGCGCCGAGCGCCTGCGGCTCGGCGGGATCCGCGTTCTCGGCGCTGTGCTGAACCGCTATCGCCCTCTTACCGGCGACACCTACAGTCGCCGCTACCAGTCTTACGAGGCCTATTCCGAGACTCGGGACCGGGCTCCGGGGTCGGCCGCGTGAGCGGACCGCGAGTCGCCCTCGGAACCGGCATCGCCTGGCTGGCGGTGACTCTCCTGTCGTGCCTGCCGCTCGGCGCCGAGGTCGATCCGTTCTACCGGCAGCTGCTCGAGGAGGGCGTCCGCTCGTACGAGCGGGGTGACCATTCGCGCGCCCGGGAAGAGCTTCGGATCGCCGCCTTCGGGCTGCTCGAGACGCCCGAGGAGCTGGCGCGGGCGCTCGCCCACCTCGCCCTGACCCAGAGCTCGGCCGGCGATCTCGAGGGCTTCGCGCACTCCTACGGCCGGCTGGCCGAGCTCGAGACGCGCTTCCGCTCCTACTCGAGCGCCGCGCTCGGAGCGGAGGTGCGCGGCCAGCTCGAGACCGCCGCGCGGAGCCACCTGGGGACCGCCATCCTCGGGGCCGTACCGGCGCCAGCGCCCGCCGAGCCGGCAGCCGAGGTCGACCCGGTCGAGGTCGCCGCGGTCCAGGCAACGCCGGTCGAGGTCGAGCGGGTCCCCGCCGGGCCGGTCGAAGCCAAGCCCATCTCCCGGCCTCGGCTCTGCGTCTCCTGGACGGGCGACGGCGAGTGCCGCCAGCCGGGTGCGGCCGCGGCGCCGACGGCCACGGAGCTGGCGGCCCTCGACGGCCTCGATCGGCTGGCGTCCGGCAAGGCGAGCGACAAGAAGCTCCGTGCGGGGTTCGAGCGCGCGAGCGAGCTGGCCGATCGCTACCCGGAGCGCTCGGACATGCAGAGGGTGGCCGCGGCTCTCGCCGCCCGCAGCGGCTCGTTTGCGGATGCCGTGCGCTACTACGACCGGGTCGGCGAGCTGATCCAGGAGCAGCCGCTGCAACTCTTCTACCTCTCGGTCGCCCTGTTCGAGACCGATCAGCTCGACGCTGCGGCGACGACGCTGCGCCGAGCGCTGCCCGCCCTCAAGCAGAACCGCGAAGTGCGCAGGTACATGAAGCGCATTCTGAGCGAGGAGAGTGCGGGCTGACACGAGCGGCGTGCGGAATACGTCCTTGACGAACCTGCTCGAGACCACGTTAGGCTTACGAGCGAAGAGAGCTCTGGAGGTATCTGATCCGATGAAATGGCGCTTCTTGCTGGCACTCCTGGCGACCCTGGTGCCGGCCACCGCGTTCGCGGAGGGGCCGAAGATCGAGGTGAGCGAACCGGACTGCCTTCCCAACGAGCGCAATGCCGTGATCCGGGCCTCGGTCTCCCCCGAGACCGGAGGCAGCACGGTGCGCCTCTACTTCCGACGCCTCAACCCCGAGGGAGCCTTCTATTACGACTATTTCTTCGCCCAGGGCGAGGGCCGCTACTGGACGGTCTTCCCCAAGCCCGAGGATCGGGAACAGCTCGAGCTGGACGACGAGTGGTGGGACGTTCTCCAGCACCGCGACTGGATGGAGGGCCACGACCGCGAGTGGCTCGAGGAGCTGTTGGAGGACCAGGAGCACGAGTTTGCCGAGTACTACGTAGCTGTCCACGACGGCACGGGCGAGCGCCTCGCCAGGTCGCCGACGCGCCTCGTGCAGGTGAGAGACTCCGACGACTGCGAAGTCGAGCTCGACGAGTTCGAGCAAGGCTGGTCGCGAAACCTGACCATTGGCGAGACCCACGAGGAGCAGTACGGCGAGCGGGTCTACCATTGGCTCTGCGACGGCATCGTCACGCGCATCGATCACGACGACGTCATCCGCGCGGACGAGTTCTGCCGGGCCTGCGTCGTGGCGCTCCTGCCCGACTGGGTGCTACCGACCGCCGGCGCGATCGCCGGCGCCGCGGTCATGACCCAGATCGTCGAGCAGGAAGACTTGCCGCCGGCCACTCCCTCTCGTCCCTGAGCCTGCAAACGCAAAGCCCCCACCGAGCGCGTCTCTTCTTTCGAAATCGGCCGCGGGGGTCGCGTGGCTCGGCGGCGGCCAGATCCCCCTTGGATTCGTTCTCCTCACTCGCCAGCTGGTGGCGGCGGCGTGGCGCCCGCTCCACCGCTCGAGGAAGCCGATCGGCGGAGCACGAGCAGATGAATATGGTGGCTGACCGGCCGCACCAGGGCGTCGAGGGCGGCGCGCAAAAGCCGTCTGTGCCGGGCCCGGCCCGTGAGCCAGCGGTCGAGCGACCTGCCGAACGCGCCGAGCTCCTCGCACAATCCGCTGACACCGAGGTAGTTCGCTGTGCGCACCGTTTCAAAGCCGCTGGCCTCGAACTCCTCGGCCACCCGGTCGGCGGCGAGGCCGTATTGATAGAAGCGCTCGAGACGGCCCTCGGACGGCGTCCACGGCGGGTAGAGGCCGAGCCGCGCCTTCGCGCGCCGCAGCCAGCTCATCGACGGGAAGGTCAGGAACAGGTGGCCTCCAGGTCGCACCACCCGGCGCATCTCGTCGCGGATCGCGCCGTAACCGCCGTAGAAGTGCTCGATGACCCCGAGCGACCAGTAGGCGTCGACAGAGCCGTCGGCAAGCGGCAGCGCACCGACGTCACCGGCGAGCGGGCGCACCTCGGGGACCTGGCTCGCCACCTGGCGCAGCGTCTTGAGCGCGTAGTCGAGCGCCAGGGTGCAGTAGCCGAGCCGGTGCAGGCGCCAGCTTTCGACCGCCAGCCCGCAGCCGCCTTCGAGAATCAACGCGCCCGGCTCTACCAACCTCGTCGTCTCGCGCACCACCAGGCCGCGCCGGCTCGGCTCGACGTCGTAGGCCACGGGCTCGCCCTCCAGCCACCGGCGATCCCAGAACTCGGCGTCCGCCGCGGCCCCGACCCAGACCAGGCGCCGCCCGGCGGCGTCGAAGAACCGCTCGAAGCGGGAGCGGCGCTCCGCGTAGCTTTCGGCTGCTCGATTCCCGCCCATCGCGCCCATTCTCCATCCGGCGGCCGAAATGTCCACACCCGCCCGCGATCTCGAGGTCGACATTGAGGATCGCTCATCTCATCGACAGCCTCGGCGCCGGCGGCTCGGAGCGGTCGCTCGCGGAGATGCTGCCCCACCTGGCGCGCGCGGGCCTCGAGCTCCGTGTTTTCGTGCTGTCGGAGCCCGAGCGGGGATTTGCCGATCTGGTGCGCGCGAGCGGCACCGAGGTCGAGCTCCTGCCGCCGGGCGGCTGGCCCCGGCGCTGCACCGAGCTGCGCCACCGGCTCCTCGACTGGCGGCCCGACCTGCTGCACACGACCCTCTTCTACGCCGACGTCGTCGGCCGCCTGGCGGCATGGCGCTCGGGCATCCCGGTCTTGAGCAGCCTGGTCAGCGTCAGCTACGAGCCCGAGCGCTTCGCGGATCCCAGACTCCCCCGCTGGCGCTTCACCGCGGTGCGCTGGATCGACGGCTGGACCGGCCGCCATCTGAACGAGCATTTTCACGCCGTCTCGCAGGCCGCCAAGGACTCCGCGGTCAGGCGGCTCAAGCTGCCGCCGGAGCGGGTGACGGTGATCCGGCGCGGGCGCGACATCGAGCGTTTCGGCGAGCCGAGCCGACGCGAGCGTGCCGAAGCGCGCCTCGGGTGGGGCATCGGGGAGAACGAGATCCTGATCGTGAACGTCGGACGCCAGACCTTCCACAAGGGCCAGATCGTCCTGCTCGAAGCCGTACGCCGCCTGCTCGCGGCGGGGCTGCCGGTACGACTGATCATCGCCGGCGGCGAGGGCCCGTGCACCGGCGAGCTGGCCGGGTTCATCGACCGCCACGAGCTGAGCGAGCACATTCGAGTGGCCGGACACGTCGACGCCGTCACCGGCCTTCTCGCCGCCGCGGACGTCTTCGCGTTTCCATCGCGGCTCGAGGGCTTCCCGGGCGCGGTGCTCGAGGCCATGGCGATGGCGCTGCCGGTCGTGGCGACGAGCATTCCCTCCGTGCGGGAGATCTTCCCGGACGGCGACGGCGCGTTGCTGGTCGAGCCCGACTCGGTCGAGGGCCTGGCCAAGGCGCTCGACAGGGTCGCGACCGACGCGGCGATGCGCCGCGCCCTGGGCGGCAGGAACCGCGAGATGTTCCTCGACCGATTCGATCTCCGGAAGACCGTTCCGGCGTTCGTCGATCTCTATCGCCGGGTCGCGGGCTCGGCGCACCGCTCGGCGGAGGCGACGTGGACGTGAGGGTCGCGCTGCTCAATCCGAGGTCCCAACGTCGCGGGGGCGAGATCTTTTCGCGTCAACTGGCCGAGGAGCTCGGCCGGCGCGGTCACGAACTGCTGGAGATCTACCTCTACCTGCCCTCCGGAGACCAGGGTCTGCCGCCGGCGCCGGCCGAGATTCACCTGGGCCGCGGGCACGGGCGGTGGCCCGAGCGCCTGCTGGGCTGGGACCCCGGGATCATCTGGAGGCTGCGGCGAGCGCTCGCCGATTTCCGACCGGACGTCTTGCAGGTCAGCGGCGGCAAGACCATCAGGTACGCGGCGCTCGCGCTGGCGCTCGACCGCAGCGGCGCGCGACCGCTGTTCGTCTACAGCAGCATCGGCCAACCGGGGGTCTGGGTCCGGGGAGCGCCGCGGCGCTGGCTCTACTCACGCTGGATCTTCCCGAGCGTGACGGCTGTCGTCACGGTCGCCAGGCGCTTCGTGCCGGAGCTCGAGCGGTTGTGCCCGAACGCTCGGGTCGTCCGCTGGATTCCCCGGGGCGTCGACCGGCGCCGACTCGAGCCGACCGCCAGCCGCGAAGCGGTGCGCGACGAGCTCGACACGGCGCTCGACTCCGCGGTGGCGCTCTACGCCGGCGCCCTCGCTCCCGAAAAGCGCGTCGATCGGCTGCTACGCGCTTTCGCCGCCGGCCTCCGCCGGCTGCCGACCGCGACTCTGTGGATCGCCGGCGGCGGCGACCTCGACGCCACCCTGCGCGGTCTGGCCGACGAGCTGGGCATCGGCGACAACGTGCGCTTCCTCGGCGCGCGCGCCGATATCGGCAACCTCCTCTCGGCCAGCGACCTGGTCGCCCTCACGAGCGATACCGAAGGCGTGCCCGGCATCCTCCGCGAAGCGGCCGCCGCCGGCCGCGCGATGGTCGCGACCCGGGCAGGCGCGACCGACGAAGTGGTGCTCGACGGCGAGACCGGATTGCTGGTCGAATGCGACGACGCCCCGGCCCTCACGCGGGCGCTGTTCGACCTGCTCGCCGATCCCGAGCGCCGCCGGCGCATGGGTGATCAGGCGGCGCGACACTCGCGACAGAGCTCGCTTTCGATCGAGGCGGCTGCCGAGGCGCACGAAGCCTTTTACCGCGAAGCGCTCGGACGGCGGGTCCGGGAGGCCTCGGCTTGACTCCGGAGGATCGGATTCACGTGCTGCACGTGATCAAGGGGCTCGGACGGGGCGGCGCCGAGAGGCTGTTGGAGCAAGGCGAGCGCCATGTCGATCGCGACCGCTTCCGCCTCAGCTACGTCTATTTCCTCGAACGGAAGGGAGCCCTGGCCGGCGTGCTGCGCGGCCTGGGCGGCGAGGTCACCCTGATCCGGGCACGCGGTCCCCTCGGCATGGCGCTTTCGGTCGGCCGGCTCGCCCGCCTGATGCGGCAACGCCGGATCGACCTGATCCACGCACACCTGCCGCTGAGCGCCGCGGTCGCCCGGCTAGCGGGCCGGCGCGCCGGCCTGCCGGTGGTCTACACCGAGCACAACCTGCAGGAGCGCCACCACCCGTGGAGCCGGCGGGCCAACCGGGCGACCTGGCGGCTGCAGCGACAGGTGATCGCGGTCTCGAGCGCGGTCGAGGAGTCGCTGCGACGGAACGTGGGCGACCGCGTGCCGATCCGCGTGGTCCGAAACGGAGTGCCGGTCGAAGAGCTGGTGCGCGATCCGGAGGCGGCCCGGAGCTTTCGAGAGCGGCTGGGAATCGATCCCCTGGCGCCGCTGGTGGGCCAGATCGCCGTCTTTCGCCCGGAGAAGCGTCTCGACCTCTGGCTGGAGGCCGCCGCCGAGCTGCGCCGGCGGGTGCCGGACTGCCGGTTCGTGCTGGTCGGCGACGGGCCCGAGCGTCGGGCGCTCGAGGCGCGCGCCACCGCCCTCTCCCTCGGAGGCGCGGTCCGCTTCACCGGACTGCTGGAGGACGTGCGCCCGGCGCTCTCGGCGCTCGATGTCCTGCTCATCTCGTCGCGCTTCGAGGGCTTGCCGCTGGTGCTGCTGGAGGCGATGGCGGCGGCCGTGCCGGTGGTCGCCACCGCCGTCGGCGGCATCCCCGAGGCGGTCATCGACGGCCGCACCGGCCTGCTGGTCGAGGATGCCGATGCCGGCCGGCTCGCGGCGGCGACGGCGGAGCTGCTCGGGGCGCCCGAACGGCGCCGCCAGATGGCGAGCGCGGCCGTCGAAGCAGTGACCGCGAACTTCTCCTCCCGCGCCATGCAGCGAGGGTTGGAAGCGCTCTACCAGGAGGTCCTCGGCCGATGAGCGACGCCAACGAGATCACCGTCCGCGAGGCGACTCGCGACGACCGCGAGCCGATCCTGGACCTCCTCCAGTCGGCGCTCGGCCCCGGCAGCACTCCGCGCACCGCCGAGTTCTGGGACTGGAAGCATCGGGCGAATCCGTTCGGAGTCTCGCCCTCATGGGTGGCGCTGGCCGGCGAGCGCATCGTGGGACTCCGGACCTTCCTGCGCTGGCGCTGGCGGCTCGGAGAGCGGCTGCTCGAAGCCGTCCGCGCCGTCGACACTGCCACGCATCCCGATTGGCAGCGCCGGGGGATCTTCTGGCGGCTGACCCGGGAGTCGCTCGAAAGCCTCACCGCGGACGGCTGCGACTTCGTCTTCAACACTCCCAACCGGCGAAGCGGCGCCGGCTACCGCAAGCTGGGCTGGCGCCCAGCCCTCAAGCCCGCGCTTTTCGTGCGGCCGCTCAAACCGCTGCGGATGGCGGGCGCCGCGCTGCGCGGCGATCGGGCGCGGCCGGTGGCGGATCTGAGCGCTCTGCCGCCGGTCGGCGACCTGCTGCAGTGGTCACAGCTCGACACTCTGCTCTCGGAGTACGATCGGGGCTGGCAGACGCGGCTCCACACCCCTCGAGACCGCGACTACCTGCGCTGGCGCTATGCGGAGATCCCCGGAGTCGAGTACCGGAGCCTGTGGACGGCCGCCGGCGACGCGTCGACGGCGATCGTCTTTCGCACCCGGATGCGCCGGTCGATGAGAGAGCTCCTGATCAGCGAGATCCTGGAGCGGGGCGAGGGCGCCGAGCGGCAGCGCCTGCTCGCATCGCTGATCGAGCGGCTCCAAGCGGAGTGCGACATCGACTATCTAGTGGCGGCGGCGCCCAGCGGATCGACGGAGGCGACCGCCCTGCGGGCGGCGAAGTTCCGGCGCGCGCCTTCGGGACCGTCGCTGATGATCCGCCCCCTGACCGGCAGCCGTCTCGGCGACGCCGAGCTCGCCAGCGACTGCTGGCAGCTGTCGGTCGGCGATCTGGAGATCTTCTAGCCCGAGCCAGACGTCATGGGCTACGACCTGCTCGGCTTCCTCCTGATCGGCGCGCTCGCGATGGTGCTCGCATGGGCGCTCAGCAGCCGCGCGAGCTTCCCCTTTCCACAGCGCTTGTTCCTGGGCGCGGTGGCACTCCGCATCGTCGGGAGCACCGCCCGCTACGAAGTGCTCCAGCGCCTCTACGACGGCGTGGGCGACGCCAGCGGCTACTACGGCGCCGGCTGGATTCTGGCCCGCAAGGTCTGGGAGCTGGACTTCACCGTCTTCTCGGCCGACCAGTGGCTGGGCGGCGACCGGGTCTGGTGGGGCACCTCGGCGCTGCGCAATCTCTCGGGCGTGGTGCTGGCCGCCATCGGCCCGACCATGCGCGGCGAGTTCCTGGTCTTTTCGCTGCTCGCCTTCGCCGGACTCTACATGATGGCGCTGGCGGTCTATCGCCTCGCCGGGTCGCGCGCCGGCATCGCCTTTGCGACACTCATCTGGCTCTGGCCGTCGCTCTGGTTCTGGCCCTCGAGCGTCGGCAAGGAGTCGGTCATCGTCTTCGCCATGGGCCTGGTCTTCCTCGGCTTCGCGGGCGACGGCGAACGAGTTCGCTGGCTCCCCTACCTGGCCGGCCTGGGGGTCACGTTCTCGATCCGGCCCCACGTCGCGCTGGCGCTGGTCGCGGCCACCGGGATCGGTCTCTGGCTCGCCTCCTGGCGCCGGCTGACGCCGGGCCGGCTGCTGCAGACGCTGGTCCTGGCCACGGTGCTGGTGGCGACCTTCCGCCTGCTCAGCGCCGAGTTCGGCCTGATCGACGCCGACCTCGAGGGCATACAGGAGTTCGTCTCCTACCGGGCGCAGCAGACCCTGCTCGGCGGCAGCAGCCTCGGCGCGGTACCATCGGGCATCACCGCCGTGCCCATGGCCTTCGTCAACATCTGGATGCGGCCCTTCCCCTGGGACATACACAACACGATGGCCCTGCTGTCGGGCCTCGAGATCGGCTTGCTCTGGTTCTTCATTTTCCGGCACCGCCGCGATCTACGCATCGGCCTGGTTTACTGGCGCCGCCACCGCCTGCTGCAGTTCGCCCTGCCGTTCTTGCTCGGCTACACGCTGATGATCGGCCTGACCTTCGGCAACCTGGGGATCATCGCCCGCCAGCGCAGCCCGCTGTTCGCGTTCCTCTTCCTGCTGCTCGGGTCGGCCGCTCTGTTCACGCGCCGCCCACGGGCGGCTGCGGCGCCCGCGATCGCCCCGCTCGAGGCGCGCGGCGCGACCCGAGGCGACGACCCGTCACCCCCGGAAAGGGAGCGGCTCTGGGCGCGCCGATAGACCGACTCGGCCGCGCGCTGTTGCGTACCCTCAACCGGGCCCTGCCGGCGGCCACGGGCGGCATCACCATCCTCGCCTACCACCTCGTCGGAGCCGGAACAAAGGCGGCGGTCGACCTGCCCGCGGACGCCTTCCGGACGCAGCTCGACGAGCTTGCGGCGAGCGGCCGGGTGCTGCCGCTGAGCCGGGCGCTAGAACGGCTCGCGGCAGGCCGCCGCGACCGCGACCATCGCATCGCCTTGACCTTCGACGACGCCTTCCGCAACTTCTACGAGGTCGCCTGGCCGCTGCTTCGGGAGCGGCGGCTGCCCGCGGTGCTCTACGTGCCGGTCGGCTTCGTCGACGGCTCGGCGCCGGCGCCGCTCGCCGGCGCGGAGCACCTGCCCGCGATGAGCTGGGAGCAGATCCGCGAGGTGGCCGCGTCCGGCCTGGTGACGATCGGATCCCACAGCTCGAGCCACCCCGACCTGCGGCGGCTCTCCGACCGGGTCTGCCGCGAAGAGCTCGACGGATCGCGGCGGCGGCTGGAGCGGGAGACCGGCAACGCCGTGACCTCGTTCTGCTACCCCAGGGCGCTCTGGTCGCCGCGGGTCAAGGCGCTGGCGGCCCAGACCTACGACAGCGCGGTCGCCGCCGGCGGGCGGCGCAACCGGCCCGGCCACTTCGATCGCTACCGCCTCTCGCGCTTGCCTCTGCGGCGCGACATGCCGTGGTCGCTCACGCCGATGCTCGAGAGCTCGGTCTGGCTCGAGGAGTGGGCGGCCGCGGGCCTGCGGAGGCTCGCGCGCTGATGCCCGGCCGCGGCCGACTGGTCTACCTGGTCACCCACCCGATGACTTCCCGTCTGCTGCTGCGCGGCCAGCTCGAGTGGATGCGGCAGCGCGGCTTCGAGGTGACCCTGGTGACCTCCACCGCCGACGAGCCCGCCACCACCGAGCCCGACCCCGCCTACAGCGTACGCCGGATCCCGATGGCGCGTGAGATCTCTCCCGCCGCCGACCTGATCTCGCTCTTCCGGATCGCCCGCGAGCTGCGCCGGCTACGGCCGCACATCGTCAACGCCAGCACGCCCAAGGCCGGCGTTCTGGGCATCACCGCCGCCCGGCTGGCGCGGGTCCCGGCTCGCATCTACACCCTGCGCGGACTGCGGCTCGAGACCACCTCGGGGCTCCGCCACCGGGCGCTGACCGTGACCGAGCGGCTCGCCTGCGCCGGCGCCCACCGGGTCGTCTGCGTCAGCGAGAGCCTGCGCCGGAGGTGTGTGGAGCTGCGCCTCTGCCGGCCGGAGGCCGCGACCGTGCTGGCCGACGGCTCCTCCAACGGCGTCGATCTGGCGCGCTTCGCCGAGACGCCGCCGACGGTCACCGACCGGCTGCGCCGCGAGCTCGATCTCGGGCGCGCGCCGGTGGTCGGTTTCGTCGGCAGGCTGACCCGCGACAAGGGGGTGGAGGACCTCCGGGCGGCGTTCGCCCGGATCGAGACCGCGCTGCCGGAGGCCCGTCTCCTGCTGATCGGCGGGCACGAGGCGGGCGACCGGGTGTCGGCGGCGACCCGTCGCTGGATCTCGGACGACGGGCGGGTGCTCGGCCTCGGGCGGGTCGACGACCCGGCGCCCTACTATCCGCTGATGGACGTTCTGGCCTTCCCCTCGTATCGCGAGGGCATGCCCAACGCGCCGCTCGAGGCCGCCGCGGCGCGGGTGCCGACGGTCGGCTACCGGGTGACCGGCACCGTCGACGCGATCGAGGACGGGGTTACCGGCGCCCTGATCGAGCCCGGAAAGAGCGACGATCTCGCGCGCGCCCTGGTGCGCTATCTCGAGGACGGCGACCTGGCGCGGCGGCACGGCTGCGCCGCTCACCAGCGGGTGGCCGATCGCTACCGTCCCGAGCGGGTCTGGCGGGCGCTCGAGACCGAGTACGCGCGACTGCTCGGGGAGCCGGAAGGCGGCGAGACTCGTGGATAATGCAGGTCAGACGATGCCGGGTTTCTATCGCGCCCTTGGCAAGCGGATCCTCGACCTACTGCTGTCGATCGTGGGGCTCGTGCTGCTCCTGCCGCTGCTGCTGGCCATCGCCGGCCTGGTGCGTCTCCGCCTGGGCGCGCCGGTCCTCTTCCGGCAGCGCCGGCCGGGGCGGGACGGGCGTATCTTCACCCTCTTCAAGTTCCGCACGATGACCGACGAGCGGGACGATCGCGGCCGCCTGCTTGCGGACGACCGCCGGCTGACGCCGCTCGGCCGCCGCCTGCGCCGCTGGTCGCTGGATGAGCTGCCGGAGCTGGTCAACGTCGCGCGGGGCGAGATGAGCCTGGTGGGGCCGCGGCCGCTGCTCGAGGAGTACCTGGAGCGATACAGCGCGGAGCAGTCGCGGCGCCACGAGGTGCGGCCCGGCATCACCGGCTGGGCGCAGATCAACGGCCGCAACGAAACGTCATGGCGCGAGCGCCTGGAGATGGACGTCTGGTACGTGGATCGGGTAGGTCTGTGGCTCGACCTCAAGATCCTCTTCATTACGCTCTGGAAGATCGTCAGCGGCGACGGCGTCAGTGCCTCCGGGCACGCCACCATGCCCCGCTTCCCCGGCGTACCCGGAGATCGCGGATGAGCGGCGGTGACAGCGTCGCGGTGGTCGGGGGCGGCGGCCACGGGAAGGTGGTGGTCGCCACCCTGAAGGCGGCCGGTCGCGAGGTCGCCGGGGTCTTCGACCGGGACCGGGCGCTGTGGGGCACGACGGTCCTCGGGGTCGAGGTGGTCGGATGGGCCGAGGAGCTGGCCCGGCTCGGGATTCGGCGCGCGGTCCTCGCCATCGGCGACAACCGGCGGCGGGGCGAGCTCGCCACCGAGCTGGCCGAGCTCGAGCTCGACTGGCAGACGGTGGCGCACCCGTCCGCCGTCGTGCACGACAGCGTGCGCCTGGGCGCCGGCAGCGTGGTCTTCGCCGGGGCCGTCCTGCAGCCCGACTCGAGCGTCGGCCGTCACGCGATCGTCAATACCGCCGCCTCGGTCGATCACGACTGCGCGCTCGGCGACCTCGTCCACGTCGCCCCCGGGGCGCGGCTCGCCGGTGGCGTCGCCGCCGGTACCGGGGCATTGCTGGGAATCGGCTGCTCGGTGCTCCCCGGGCTGGCCATCGGCGACTGGGCGGTGGTCGGCTCCGGCGCGGCGGTGGTGCGCGACGTGGCCGCCGGCGCCAGCGTCAAGGGAGTGCCGGCACGCTGACCGGACCTAAGGGCGACCGAATCTATCTCTCGCCGCCGCATCTCGGCGACGACGAGCTCGCGCTGCTGCACGACGCGATGGCGTCGAACTGGATCGCTCCGGTCGGTCCGCACCTCGAGGCGTTCGAGAGCGAGCTCGCGGCCGCGGTCGAGGTGCCGCACGTCGCGGCGCTGGCGTCGGGCACCGCGGCTCTCCATCTGGCCCTGAGGCTGGTCGGCGTGCGGCCGGGGGACGAGGTCCTGTGCGCCGACCTGACCTTCGTCGCCAGCGCCAACGCCGCCGCCTACCTGGGCGCCCGGCCGGTCTTCATCGACGCCGATCGCGCCACCTGGAACCTCGATCCGAATCTGGTGCGCGAAGAGCTCGCCGCGGCCAGCGGCGCCGGCCGGCGGCCGGCCGCGGTCATCGCGGTCGATCTCTACGGCCAGAGCGCCGACTATGACGCGCTCGAAGGGATCTGCGACGAGTTCGAGGTGCCCCTGGTCGAAGACGCGGCCGAGGCCCTGGGCTCCAGCTATCGCGGCAAGCCGACCGGCGGCTTCGGCCGCTTCGGCGTCTTCTCGTTCAACGGCAACAAGATCATCACCACCTCGGGTGGCGGCGCCCTGGTGTCGTCGGATGGCGCGGCGATCGAGCGCGCCCGCTTCCTGGCCAATCAGGCGCGCGACCCGGCCCCGCACTACGAGCATTCGACCCTCGGCTACAACTACCGGCTGTCGAATCTGCTCGCCGCCGTCGGCCGCGGCCAGCTGCGCGCCCTGCCCGAGCGGGTCCAGGCCCGCCGCCGCAACGCTCGCCGCTACACCGACCTCCTGGCCGATCTGCCCGGCCTGGAGGTCATGCCCGAGGCCGGCTACGGGCGGTCGAACCGCTGGCTCACCTGCGTGACCATCGACCCGCGGCGCTTCGGCGCCGATCGGGAGAGCGTGCGGCTGGCGCTGGAGGCCGAAAACATCGAATCGCGGCCGCTGTGGAAGCCGATGCACCTGCAGCCGCTCTATCGAAGCCACCGGATCCGCGGCGGCGAGGTCGCCGCGCGGCTGTTCGAGCGCGGGCTCTGCCTGCCCAGCGGCTCGGCGCTCGCCGACCCGGATCTCGAGCGCGTTGCGGGCATCGTCCGCAACGCGTGCCGACCTTCCGGATAGCGGGTTCAGGGCCGCGCCGAGGCGTCTCATGCATCCCGACAGCTTCCGTTTCCGGCCGCCGGGATTCGAGCTCCCGGCCGAGCTCGACTGGGCGCTCGCCCGGGCGTTCGGCCCGCTTTCGGGGAGACCGTTCGAGCTCCGGCAGCCCGAGCTCGCGCTTCACTGGGCGAGCGTCCTGGCACTGCGAGAGCGGATCGCGAGCCGGCTGCCGCGTGCCGACGCCGAGCGCGAGCTGCCGATCGAGATCGTCGACGCGCTCTGGCGCTCGCGCACCGGGCTGGCGGCTCGAACGCTCCTGCTGCGCGAGGTGACCCGTCGGGCTGCCGCGCGGGCGGTGGAGCTCGGAATCCGTCTGGTCGCGCTCAAGGGCATGGCGCTGCTCGAATCGGGCGTCTCCGCCTGGGGCAGCCGGCCCCTGGTCGACGTCGATCTGCTCGCCGAGGCCGACCGCGCCGCCGAGCTTCAGGCGGCGCTCGAGGCGTCCGGCTTCGGGCGCTCGGGGCCGGGAGAGCGTCATCACCTGCCGCCCCTGGCCGATCGGTCGCTGGGCGAGCTCGAGCTTCACCGGCAGATCCCGGGGCTCGCGGTCGCCGGCGGGGGGTCCGCCACGGTGGCGGATCTGCTCAGCGCGGGTGTGCTGCGCCCCGCCCCGGGCATCGACGGTCTCGACCTGCCGGCGCCTGCGCTGCTAGCCGCCCATGCCCTGACGCACGCCCTCGACCAGCATGGCCTCAGCCCGACCGCCTACCCGGTGACCCGTCTGGTCGGCGATCTGATCGACCTGGGCGAGGCGATCGACGACGCCCCGCTGGGAGAGCTGCCGCACGAAGGGGCCGCGTGGGTACGAAGCTCGGTCTCCCGGCGCGAGCTGGGCGCGGCGGCGGCGCTCTGCCGGGCGCTCGAGGCCGGCGAGCCAACCGCCGCCGGCGCCGACGGCCTCGCGCTGCTCCGCCACACCGCCGCCGCGTTCTCCTCGCCCCGCTACCGGCGGCGGCTCCGGTGGCGAGCCGCCTGGCGCGCCCTTCGCCGCCGGCAGTGGTCGAAGTTCCGTCATGAGCTCTCGCGCAGAGTCCGGTAGAGCCTCCGCCCCGCGACTTGTGGAGGGTGCAATTGACTCGGTCCGGGCGGCGCAAGGTAAGCTCGGCGCTAGCCTGGCACGGAAGGCTCGATCGATGAAAATGCGCGAGCCCGAGGAACTCGACCAGCCACGATCTCCGACGGCCTAGCCATGTCGGACCGGCGCGACGAACGGACCTCGCTGCTCGGAGCGACCAGCGTCGGCACCGCCTGGATGGTCGGCAGCCAGGTCGCACGGCAGCTGGTGCATCTCGTCTTCCGAGTCGTCCTGGCCCGGATCCTGGCGCCCGAGGACTTCGGCCTGCTGGCCATGGCCATGCTGCCGGTCTCGCTGACGCTGGCGCTCGGCGCCCTCGGCATCGGCTCCGCTCTCGTGCAGAGGAACAGGGTCAGCCAATCGTGCTTGAACACCGCCTTCTGGACCAGCGTGGCCATCGGTCTCGTCTTCGGGGGGCTGTTCTGGGTCGCCGCCCCTCTTCTCGCCGCGTTCTTCGGCGAAGAGAGCGTCGGCGGCCTGGTGAGGCTGATGGCCCTGGTCGCCCTCTTCGACTGCGTGGGGACGGTCTTCGTCGCCCGGCTGCAGCGCGACCTCACCTTCCGCGCGCTCGGAGTCGCCGCGGTACTAGCGGTGGGCGGCGGCGGGCTCGCCGCCGTCGCCGCGGCCCGGGCGGGAGGCGGCGCCCAGGCGCTCGCCCTCGGGGCGGTGGTCGCCGCCGCCATCTCCCTCGCGGTGGCGGTTTTCGCCAGCGGGTGGCGTCCCGGCCTCGGCTGGTCGAAGGCCGAGCTCCTCGAGCTCTGGGACTTCGGGAAGTTCCTCACCGGAGCCGGCTTCCTGAGGTTCGTGACCAGCAACATCGACAGCATCCTGATCGGCAAGTTCGTGGGCAGCGCTCCCCTCGGCCTCTACAGCCTCTCGTACCAGGCCGTCGTGCTGCCGCTTCAGTACGTCTCCCGCCCCGCTGGTAGAGTCCTTTTCTCGGTCATGTCGACCATCAGCGAGCAGCGCCGCCGTCTCCAGGAAGGCTACCTGCGCAGCGTCGGCGTCCTCATCGCCTTTATCTGGCCGGGGATAGCGTGGGTCGCCGTCGCGGCGCCCGCGATCGTCCCACTGCTCCTCGGAGAGCAGTGGCGAGGCGCCGTTCCGGTGCTTCAGGTCCTCTGCGGCGTGGCCCTCTTCCAGTCGACTCTGCATGTCGGCGGATCGGTGCTGCTCGCGATGGGGAGGTCGGATCGTCTCTTCCGGCTGCAAATCGGGCGCGCGGCACTGACGGTCGTGGCGGTCGCGGCGGGCCTTCCGTGGGGCGTTCTCGGAGTCGCCGCCAGCCTCGTCGCCACGAGCGCCCTCTACCTGCCGGTACAGATCGAGACGGTTGTCCGGACCGCGGCGATCTCGCGCGGACCGCTGACGCGCCTCTACCTTGGCGCTCTCCTGGCGATCGCCTTGACGGGCGCGCTGTTGGCGGCGGTCCGCTGGCCCGCCACCCTCGACCCCACGCATGCGGCAGCCTTGCAGATCGCCGGTTCCTTCCTGATGAGCTACGGGCTCTTTCTCACCCTCTGCCCCCCGGCCCGAAGATCCCTCGCCAGAGCGCTGCGGGCGCTGCGGGCGGGAGAGCGAAGCCACGACCCCGTCGGAGCCGGCCGGTGACGCACCGGAACGGACTCGACTTCCTCGTCGTCGGAGCTCGCAAGAGCGGGACCACGACGCTCTTCGAGCACCTGCGGCGGCACCGCCGCATCCATCTGCCGCCGGAGAAGGAGATACCCTTCTTCGCGCGCGACGATTGGTACGAGAAGGGCCTGGGCTGGTACCTGGACCGCTTCTTCGCCGGAGCCGACGCCGACGCCCTGTGGGGAACGATCACGCCCCAGTACATGGAGGACGGGGTCCGCTCGATCCGGCGCATCGCCCGCGACTGTCCCTCGGCCCGGCTGATCGCCATGCTCAGGAACCCCATCGATCGCACCTACTCCGCCTACCGTATGGAGGTGAGGCGGGGCCGGGAGCGGCGGGACTTCGCGGCGGTGGTGGCCGAACAGGTGCGGCCCGAGCACGCCGAGCGGGCGCGCTCGCTGCCCTGGGCCTCCGACGATCGTATCGACACCTACGTCGTGACCAGCGAGTACGGCCGCCTGCTGGAAGATTGGTACGGATACCTGCCCAGGGAGAGGCTGCTCGTGCTGTTTACCGAGACCTATGCCGAGCGAACGGGGACCGAGCTCGACCGGGTGCTGGAGTTCCTCGGACTGGCCGCGGGCTTTCGGCCGCCGAACCTGGACGCCCGCTACAACGTGGGCAGCAGGAGTCGGGATCTCCGCGGACCGGTGAGATGGCTCCGAGCCGCCCAGCTCCCGCGGCTTTTCTGGAGGCTCCTGCCGAAAGCCCGAAGGGACGGCGTCCTGCGCTGGTACTGGAGGCACCAGGCGGTCGATTCCGCTCCGGGCGGCAAGCCGGACCGTGATTCGGTGGAGCTGTTGCGACGGCATTTCCGGCCCGACGTCGAGCGGCTGGGAGTCCTGGTGGGGCGCACGCCTCCCTGGCCCGATCTCGTCAGCGGGTGAGCCGGCGGATGCGCGTCTCGGTCATCATCCCGGTCCACAACCGAAAGGAGCTGCTCGTTCGGGCGGTGGAGAGCGTCCTCGCCCAGGACGCGCGCGGCTTCGAGATCATCGTGGCCGACGACGGCTCGACCGACGGCATGGCTCGGTCGATCCGGGAGCGATTCGGCGGATCGGTCCGGATCGAATCGCAGGACCATGCCGGCGCCGCGGCGGCCCGCAACCTGGGCGCCAGCGTGGCCGGCGGCGAGTTCGTCACGTTCCTCGACAGCGACGACGAAGTGCTTCCCGACTGGCTGTCGGCCCTGACGTCGGAAGCGGAGCGGCCGGCCGGACCGGCGCTGATCTTCTGCGGTATGCAGGAGATCGACGAACGGGGACGCGAGGGCTCGGCTCTCCTGCCCCATCCGCTGGGTCCGCTCTTCCACGACTACACCGGCCTCTTTCTCGCCGGCACCTTCACCGTGCGGCGCCAAGCGTTCGAGGATGTCGGTGGCTACGACGAGGAGCTGACCAGCTCGGAGAACACCGAGCTCGGATTCCGGCTGACCGATTGGTGCGCCGGGCAGAACGCGCCCACCGCCGTCATCGATCGGGTACTCGTGCGCCGCCATCTCCACGCCGGCACGCGGCTCAGCAAGGACGCGGAGCGCTATCTTCGCGGCACGGAGAAGATCCTCGAGCGCCACGCCGCTCGGCTTGCGCGAGATCCCGAGACGCTGGCCGCCTACCACGCGGTCGCCGGGGTGCGCGCCGCCCGGCTGGGTCTCAAGGACCGGATGCGATACCACTTTCGCCAGGCCGTGGCGTACAATCCACGCTCCGCGAAGCATCTGGCCCGCCTGCTGGTCGGCGGCATCTGGCCGCTGGCCCGTCTGAAGTGGCGAGCCCAACAGCCGCGGGAAGCCCCGGCTGCGTTAGGATCGATAAAATCCCCGTGACCGAAACCGAAAAGAGCGCGGCCGATCTGAGCTCCAGCTCCTGGACGCAGCACTACCGGCGGCAGCTGCACCTGGTCCTCGACCTGGTGGTGCTCAGCGCCGCATTCGCCCTCTCCTACCTGCTGCGCTTCGATTTCCAGATTCCCGAAGAGTATCGGCTGCGGATGTTGATCCAGCTGCCGGTGGTCGTCCTGGTGCAGTTCCTGATTCTGCTCTTCACGGGCGTCTATCAGTTCGTCTGGCGCTATGTCGGCATGGCCGAGGTGCGCACGTTCCTGCGCGGGGCGGTCTACTCGGCGGCCCCCCTGCTGCTGCTGCGGCTGGGCTTGCCCGACGCCTTCGCCGAGTGGCGGGTGCCGCTGTCGGTGATCCTGATCGACACCGTCTGCGCCTTCGGCGGCGTGCTGGCGCTGCGGGTCTTCCGGCGCTCGCTCTACGAGCGCACCGAGCGCCGCCGCCAGACCGACAAGCGCGGCGCCGGCGCCCGGCGCGCCCAGGTCCTGCTCGCCGGCGCGGGCGGCGCCGGCGTCCAGGCGGTCAAGGAGCTCGTCGTCCGCGGCGCCGGCGACATCCAGCCGATCGGTTTCGTCGACGACGACCCGCAAAAGAAGGGCACCGTCATTCAGGGCGTCAAGGTCCTCGGCACGACCGCGGACATCCCCCGCCTGGCGAAGCAGCTCGAGGTCAGCCAAGTCATCATCACCATGGCCACCGCCGGCGCCGGCACCATCCGCCGCATCGTCGACACCTGCGAGCGCGCCGGCCTCCACGTCCGCATCATCCCGGGGCTCTACGAGATCCTCACCGGGCACGTCTCGATCAGCCGGATTCGCGACATCCAGATCGAGGACCTGCTCGGCCGCGAGCCGGTGCGGCTCGAGCAGAAGACGCTGGAGAGCTTCCTGACCGGCAAGGCGGTCCTGGTCACCGGCGCCGGCGGCTCGATCGGCTCGGAGCTGGCGCTGCAGGCGGCGCGGTTCAGCCCGCGCAAGCTCACCCTGGTCGAGCGCTCCGAGGCGGCGCTGTTCGAGAGCGATCGGCGGCTGCGCGACCTCTGGCCGCAGCTGCAGATCGAGCCGCTGGTCGCCGACGTCTCCGACGAGCCACGCATGCGGCGGATCCTGAGCGCCTGCTCGCCGGAGCTGCTGATCCACGCTGCGGCCCACAAGCACGTGTCGCTGATGGAGCGGCACCCGGACGAGGCGATCAAGAACAACGTGCTCGCGGTCGACCGGCTCGGCCGGCTCGCCGGCGAGGCCGGCGTCGAGGTCTTCCTGCTCATCTCGACCGACAAGGCGGTGCGACCGACCTCGGTGATGGGGGCCTCCAAACGGCTGGCCGAGCTCGCCTGCCAGGAGCTCGACGCCAGGTACCCGGACACCCGCTTCCTGGCGGTGCGCTTCGGCAACGTCATGGGCTCGGCCGGCTCGGTGATCCCGATCTTCCGCGAGCAGATCGAGCGCGGCGGTCCGGTGACCGTCACCCACCCCGAAGTCACCCGCTACTTCATGACCATCCCCGAGGCCGCCCAGCTGGTGCTCCAGGCGGGCGCGATCGGCCGCGGCGGCGAGATCCTCATCCTCGACATGGGCGAGCCGGTCAAGATCCTCGACCTCGCCCGCGACATGATCGCCCTGTCGGGCAACGACCAGGTCCCGGTCGTCTTCACCGGCCTGGGACCGGGCGAGAAGCTGTTCGAGGAGCTCGAGCTCGCCGGCGAGCAGTGCGACCGCACCCGGCACCCGAAGATCTTCGTCGGCAAGCTCCAGCCGGCGCCCCCGGGCGAGCTCGAGCCGGCGCTGGCGCGGCTCGCCGCGCTCGCCCAGGACGGCGCCAACGGCCAGATCCGGATGGCGCTCAACGAGCTCCTGCCCGAGGCGGACATCGACCGGCGGGCGGTGAAACGGACGCCTGCCGCCGCGGCGAGCCCGTAACCGGCACGACGCCCGCCAGGCGCGCGCGAGCCGACGGCCTTCCTACCTCGTCTCCCGCAGCTTCCTGGGCGAAGCTTCGCGCGAGTGCGAGCCGATGAGATCGAGATCCTTCTGGGCGAGCACGTTTCCGGTAGTCTGAGAACGAGGAGCCGATGTTCGAAGGGCAGAATCAGCAAGGCGTCCGGGTGGTCCGGATGGCGCACGGCAAGGCCAACGCCTTCGACGTCGAGCTCTTCGACGGCCTGATGGCCGAGCTCGACGCGGCCGAGGCGGATCCGTCCTGCCGCGCGCTGGTGCTGACCGGGCAGGGGCGGATCTTCTCGGCCGGGGTGGACCTCCGCCGGGTGCTGGCCGAGGACGAGACCTACCTCGAGCGCTTCGTGCCGCTCATCGCGCGCGGCCTCGGGCGGGTGTTTCGCAGCCCGCTGCCGGTGGTGGCGGCGCTCAACGGCCACGCCGTCGCCGGCGGCTGCATCCTGGCCTGCGCCTGCGACCGGCGCATCGCCGCCGCCGGCGAGGTCACCGTGGGCGTCCCGGAGCTCAAGGTCGGCGTGCCCTACCCCACGGCCGCGCTCGAGATCCTGCGCTTCGTGACCGGCGACCGCCGGCTGCAGGAGGCGGTGCTGCTGGCCGGGACCACAGGGGTGGACGAGGCGCTGCGGCTGGGGCTGGTCGACGAGGTCGTGCCCCCCGAGCGGCTGCTCGACCGCGCCACCGAGGTCACCACCGGTCTCGGCTCGGTCGATCGCCAGACCTACGCCCTGACCAAGCTCCAGATCCGCCGCCCGGCCCTCGACCGCATCGCAGCGGCGGCGACGGCCGACGCCGAAGTGGAGCGAATCTGGCGGGCCGCGTCCACCCGGCGCGCCATCCGCGCCTACGTCGACAAGACCCTCAGCGGGTAGACCCCGGGCCCACCCGCCGTCAGTGGCGCACGACGAGCCCGACGAGCGCGCGCAGGAAATCGGGCTCGCGCCGGCCGTCGAACAGCCGATGCCCTTCGAGCGACAGCTCGAGCTCGAGCGGTGGATGGGCGGCCGGGCCCCGGATCGGCACGCTGACGCCCACCCCCAGGTGCGCCCCGCCGGTACCGTTGCCGAAGTCGGTCTCCGGTCCGTAGTAGCCGAGCCCGCCCTTGACGAAAAAGCGGGTCGCCGGATCGGGGCGGCTGTCGTAGCGTCCCGCGACGCCGAGGTCGAAGAGCGCCAGATCGGGCACGCCGTCGCCGTCGAAGCCGGCGTAGCCGAGGCCGGCGACCAGCGAGGCCCGCGGCGCCAGCCGATGCCGGTAGCTGACCAGGGCGCCGAAGCCCGGGTCGAGCGTGAGATTCGAGCTGCCCGCCGGGATCGCCGAGCCGAAGGCCAGGCCCCAGGCGCGCCCGCGGTCGGGGGCGACCGGCTCGACCGGCGGCTCGCCGGCGACGTCGACCGGCGCCCGGTCGGGCTGGCCGACGCCGAAGCCGGGCGGCTCGCCGGAGCCCGGGTCCCAGGCGACGTCCACTTCGTAGCTGCCGTCGCCCAGATCGGTCGGATCGCCGAGCGGCTCGCTGCCCGGGCGCGGCTCGATCTCGAACGAGTCGCCGCGGCCGGGGCCGACGTAGTTGCCGTAGCGGTCGCGCGGCGTGAAGACCAGCGTCACCCGCTCACGTCCGTCGGGTAGCGTGCCCGCCGGCCGGACGTCCACGTCGGTCGCTCCGGGATCGATCCCGACCGACACGTAAGCGCTCCAGAAGTGCTCGCGGCGCGCCGCGCACTCCTCGCCGTAGGAGGCGACGGCGTGGAACGTGTAGTGCCCCTCCCGCGTCAGCGTGTCCTCGAGACGCGCCCCGAAGCTGCCGTCCTCCTCGAGCGCGCCCTCGTCGTTGTCGCCGTCGTCCTTGAGGGCGAGGTTGAGGATCGAGGTCGGAATCAGCGGGCCCGCCTGGTCGCGCTCCAGGCTCAGCAGCGTGCTGGTGCGCGCGTCGAGCTGATCGCCGTCGATGGTGATCGCCGGGCCCAGGCCCGACCTCGTCAGCAGGTTGCCGGTGCCTTCGGTGGGGCGCTCGAGCTCGACCGCGATGTCCGCATGGTAGATCCGTCCGCTGTCGTCGCGCAGGGTCACGAGCGGCGCCAGGAGGTCGCCGGTGTAGAGGGTCGGCAGGGGCACCGCCTGGAGCTTCGGTCCGCCGTCGACGACCGACACGGCGACGAACTCCTCCGCGTTGAGGGGATCGCCGAACTCGCCGGTGCCCTCGAGCCGGAACGCCGTCAGCCTCCAGATGCCGTCACGCTCGCCGTTGAACGGCAGCGGCAACCGCAGGTAGGCCCAGGTCAGGCCGGAGGAGGCGGTGACCCCCGGCGTCGCCGCGCCGACGATCGCGCCGGCCGGGCTCTCGAGACGCAGGAAGAGCCGGGTGGCCGAGGTCTCCCAGGCGACGACGGCGGTCAGGCTGGTCTCGCCGCAGACCGGAATGTCGATCACCTGCGAGACCGTCTGCCCCTGCGCCAGGCGATAGGTCGGGTCCATCGAGATGCCGCTCTCGAAGATGTTGCCGAAGCAGAGGGCGAAGAACTTCTTGAGATCGAGCCCCCGGTCGGCGCGGGTGTAGAGCCCGCCGTGATCGCGCGCCAGCCGGGTCAGGAGCGGCCCGTCGAGGCTCGCCTCGCTGCCGAAGCCGACCGCGCAGATGCGCGTTCCGGCGAGCCCCGGCTCGACGTCGGCGACCATCGGCGCCCGGTTCTGCAGGCCATCGGTCATGAGCAGGATGGTCGGCGTGTTGACGCCGCCCAGGAGGTCGAGCCGCTGCTGCGCGCGCTCGAGGCCGCCGCCGATCGTCGTCAGGCCGCCGGCGGTGATCGCCCCGACCTTGCCGCCCGAGCCGTGAGGCACGCCCAGCAGGGTGTCCTTGGCGCCCGGCGTGATCGGAGCGAGGTCGTGGTCGGTGGACAGGGTGTCGCTGAAGGTGACCAGGCCGGCCTTGTGGCTGGCGTCGGTGCGCAAGAGGTCGTAGAACAGCCCCGCCGCCTCCTTGGCGTCCGCCAGCTTGGTGTCGCCGCCGGGAGCGGTCATGCTCATGCTCCCCGAGCGATCGAACACCAGCATGGTGTCGACGTCGACCGGCGGCGGCACCGGCGAGATGAGGTCCGGCCGGATCACGGTGGTCGCCTGCGCCCGCACGCACGGCCCCAGCCGCCAGTCGTTGACGCCGACGATCCGGCCGGCGAGATCGAGCAGCGGCGAGCCCGAGCTGCCGTTGTCGATGTCGCAGGCGAAATCGACAACGCTGAGATCCGGGTTGCTGAACACCTGGCACTGCGGATCGAGCGGCTTGCGGGAGACCTTCTTGGGCGCCCCGCGGGGGTGGTGGATGGCGAACACCTCGGTGCCGGTGCCGGGATGGTCCGGCCGCATCTGGAGCGGCGGAGCGCTGAGGCCCGGGCTGGTGTCGATCTGCAGGACGGCGTAGTCCAGGCTCGACGCCGGCGGCGACGCGAAGCCGGAGCGCACCGGCGGCGGACCGAGCACCTTGTAGAACTTCGGGTTGTAGCCCGGCGGCGTGGCCGGGCCGCAGGCGAGCTCGAAGTCGAGGGTGAACGAGCCCGACGCGATGCCTTCGTCGTTGATGCAGTGCGCCGCGGTCAGGATCAGGTCCGAGTCGATCAGCGCCGCCGAGCAGCTCGACACGTTCGTGCCGCTGACGTCGACGAAGATGCCGACGCTCTCGGCCACGGTCTTCATCAGGCTCTGGGTGGGGTTCGAGCCGTCGAGACAGTCCACGTCCTGCCAGTTCGGCGTCGGGCCGCCGCACAGCCCCGAGGTGTTGAACGCCGGATCGACGAACGGGTTGAGCTGGAAGAGGTCGATGATCGTGCCGCGGCCGGTCTTGTCGATCACCGCGCC
>JBFGLX010000001.1:0-42569 GCA_041575955.1 Thermoanaerobaculia bacterium | reverse complement strand
TCGAGCACGGCACCCTGCTCAGCAAGCTGCTGCCGGGTCTCGCGACCGTGGTCGTCTACCGCGGCGAGCTGGTGGAGCTCAAGACCTGGAGCGCTGCGGACGACGAGGACCTCTGGCGCGTCAAGCACGCGCGGCAGAACGGCCTGCCGCTGGTGGAGCCCGATCCGGAGAGCGGCGAGCCGCGGCCGGGTGCGATGGTGCCCAGGTGGGCGCACGGCAACTGGTCCGGATCGCAGGAGCAGCGGCTCCGGACCCTGCGCGCCGGGCTCTGCCTGCAGGAGCGCGACACCGGGCGGTTCCTGATCTACGGCTACTTCTCGGGCGCCACCCCATCCGCGATGGCGACGGTCTTCCTCGCCTACGGCTGCGATTACGCCCTCATGCTGGACATGAACGCCCTCGAGCACACCTACCTGGCGCTTTATCGGGTGCGGAACGGAGAGTTCCTCACCCAGCACCTGATCGACGAGATGGTCGTGCTCGACAAATCCGAAGGGGGCCAGGACCTGCCCCGCTTCGTCGGCTTCGCCGACAATCGTGACTTCTTCTACCTCACCCGAAGGAGGGACCCATGACAGTGAGTCGCTATCCGGCGGCTCTGGCGGCCGCGCTGTGCGTGGCCGGCGCCGTACCGGTGGCCGCGGCGTCGGTCGAAGAGCAGAACCAGGCCCTGTTCGAGGAGCTGGCGACGGTTCACTCGCTCACCGCCGGCGAGCTCGCCGCGGTGCGCCAGGTCTTCCAGGGCTCGCGCTACATCTCCCAGGGCAATCCCGCGATCACCCGGCACCCGCAGACGCCCGCGGAGTGCCGGGCGAATCTCGAGCGCGGCGGCGTTCGCTACGACAACCCGCGCTTCGAGCGCATCTGCGGCGACCGCTACATGGCGCCGCTCTACGACCCGGCCAGCCAGACGCCGGAGGAGGCGGCCGCCTGCATCGATCAGTTCGAGTTCCCGAACATTCCTTGCACCTACCCGGTGGTCTGGGTGCGGACGCGCGAGGCGGTCGAGATCTGCGAGGCGCTGGGCAAGCGGCTGTGCGACGCCCACGAATGGGAGGGCGCCTGCGCCGGCAGCCTGACGCCGCCCGACTACCGCTTCGATCTGGCGCGCGGCGCGAGCCCGTCGGCGGCGGTGGCGGCGATGCGCGCCGAGCACAACCGCCGCTACGAGCCCACCAAGTCGTGGAGCTACGGCCCCGAGTGGACCGCCGGGCGGTGCGCGGCCAACAGCACCAAGAGCCCGGACTGCCAGGGCGGGAGCTGGACACAGTGCGGCTCGAACACCTATCCGGCGGGCTCCTTCCCGCAGTGCCGCAGCCGGCTCGAGGTCTACGACCTGAACGGCAACGCCGCCGAGCACATGAACCTGCCGCTGGCCGAGAGCCAGATGGCCAGCCGGGGCAGCCGCGAGTACGGCTACACCGAGATGAAAGGGAGCTGGTTCATCTGGGACAAGTACCGCGCCCACGAGGACTGGTGCCGTTGGCGGGCACCCTACTGGCACGGCAGCCGGGTGATGGACCGCGAAAGCCACCACAACTACCACCTCGGCTTCCGCTGCTGCAAGACGATCGCTGCGCAGGCGGTCTCGGCTCTCCCCGGCGAGCCCGCCTGCGAAGCCGGATCTGCGGGGGAGGAGCCCCGATGAAGCGGCGTGCTCTCGCAGCGCTCTGCGCCGTCCTCCTCGCGCTGCCGGCGGCCGCCGGTCGGGCCGCCGAGCTCGGGCCGCCACCGGCACCGGTGGCGATTCCGCCGCGCCCGGAAGGCGCGATCAGCGGCTCGGAGTTCGCCCGCCGCACCACGGGAATGCCCGGGCGCGAGCGCCAGACGAGGGCGCTGGAGGAGCTCACCGGCGGCAACCTGCCCGACTTCCTGCGCCGGCTCCAGCCGGTCCGCCTGCGGTTCGAGACCGGCGCGGGCGTCCGGGAGATCGACCTCTGGGTGATGCCCGACTACCTGGCGATCGGCTCCGAGGACGACTTCCTGCGGATTCCGTTGACCCAGCCGTCGGCGGTCACCATCGCCCGGCGCTTCGGCTTCGTCTTGCCGACCCGCAAGCTGGTCGACGAGATCTACGAGCGGGCGGCCGTCAAGCTCGACCCCCGGCCGCTGCCCCCGGGGCCCAGGATGCGCTCGAGCGCCTACTACATGCAGCACCAGCGAATCATCGAGGAGCAGCTCGCGGGCCTGCCCCGCGGCGGGCTCGTCGCCGGCCACAAGAAGGACGTCGTGCTGTCGAACCGGCTGCGCACGCGGCCCGACCGGATCGCCATCTACGGCTGGCATCGCGAGACCGGCGATGCGATCCAGCCGCTGAGCACCATCCACGGCGCGCGCTACGCCGACTACAGCCACGGCCTGCGCCTGGTCTGGGCGACGGCCTGGGTCGACGGCAGCCCGCGTCCGGTGCTCGAGCTGCTCGACGACCCGCTGCTCGCGCCGGCGCTCACCTACGAAGGCGAGATCGACCGCCCGGGCGAGCTCATGAAGTGGCCCCGCGAATAAGGGGGACAAGTAGGGCTCAGAAGCTCAGGCTCTCGAGGTGCTCGAGCAGGCGGGCGACGGAGGGGAAGCGCGTCAGGATCAGCGTGCGCTTGAGCCCGCGGCAGATCGCCTTGACCGCCGGGGGCTGCGCGGCGTAGTGGCGCTGGCCGCCGAGGGCGTCGTAGAAGAGCCGGATCAGGTCGCACAGGTCGTCCTGGGCGCGCTCCCGGCTGAACGGGCCGCGGTTGAAGAGATCGAGGATCTTGAGCTCGAACGTGAGCCCGAACCGGTCGACCATGATGTTGTCTTCGTGCAGGTCGCCGTGGTACTCGCGGCGGTGGTGGACGCACTGCATGCCCGCGGCCAGGGCGTGGAGCAGGTGCAGCGCCTGGAACGGCGGCAGCCGGCCGCCGGGCTGCCGCTCGAGGAAGGCGCCGAGCGGCTCGCCGCTTACATACTCGGAGACCAGCAGGGTGACCAGCGCGCCGTCGAAGCGGACCCGCTCGCGCGTGTGGTACCCGATGATGATCGGACAGCGCCCGAGCTTGTGGAGCTTGCGGGCGTAGCGCCGCGCCGAGCTGTCGCCGGGATTGCGGTGCGGAAAGAAGAACTTTCCCGCCCGCTCGATGCGGGTCGAGCGCTCGCGCAGCAGGTACGATTCACCCTCCCAGCCGGTCCCCAGCCGGCTGACGATCTCGTACTTGCCGGCCACGATGACGCCGGGATCGAAATCGAACGCTGCGATCTTCTTGACGACCAAGGCGGCTCCCGCAACAGGGGCGCCATCGTAGCGTCAAACCGGCCGCCGTCAACCCCCTGGGCCCGTCCCCTTTCGAGAAGGTCAGACCAGCGGCAGCTCGTAGCAGGCAGCTTCCTGGCCGTTGCGCACCAGCAGGCGGGAGCCGTAGAGGGCGAAGGTGTTCCAGGTCTTGCCGTCGAGGGCCTGGAAGCTGGCCAGGACGCTGTTCGGGCGCTCCGGCGTCGCCTCGACCAGGAACAGCTCGCCCGACTCGGACAGCACCAGGAGCAGGTCTCCGACCAGCAGCACCTGGCCGTGCTTGTAGCGGCCGCCCTTCCACATGCGCTCGCCGGTGGCGAGCTCGATCGACTCGAGAATCCCGTCCGAGAGGCCGTAGACGTAGCCGTCGCGGATGGCGACGTTGGTGAACTTGGTGCGCATCACGCGGGAGTCTTGCCAGAGCTCCTCGGCCTCGAAGGTGCCGTCGCCGTTCGGGACGAGCTGGACGAGCGCGGCGCCGACCGCGTAGCCCTTGGACAGGAACACCTTGTCCGGCGGCACCGGCACCGCCTGGGAGACGTTGGCGTCGGCGTTCGAGCGCCCCTTGCGGGGGAAGCTCCAGAGCACCCGGCCGGTCTCGACGTCGTGGCCGCTGGCGCTCGACTCGTTGACGATCAGCACCTGGCGCACGCCCCCGAGCGTGGCGACCGCCGGCGAGCTGCAGCTGATCTGCTCGCGCCCCCCTTCCCAGACCTTCTCGCCGGTCCTCTTGTGGTAGGCGACCAGCGACGCGCGCCGCTCGGCGCTCGGGCCGCCACCCGGGACGATCACCAGGTCGTCGACGACCAGCGGCGAGCCCGAGCGCCCATAGGGGAGCTGCGCGGCCTCCTGCTCGGCGCTCATGCCGAACTCGGCCAGCAGATCCCGCTCCCACACCACCGCGCCGGTGGCGCCGTCGAGCGCCAGCAGCCGGCCGGTCGCGCCCTGCGCGTAGACCAGTCCGTCGTCGACGGTAGGGGTCGCGCGCGGACCGGCGCCGGGGACCGGCATGTCGAAGCGGGTCTCGGTGGCATGCGCCCAGCGGAGCGCTCCGGTCTCGGCGTCGTAGCAGGTGACCAGCTCGTGGTCGCCGCGCTGCTCCATGGTCAACGCGTAGCCGTTGACCACCGCGAAGCCCGACCAGCCGGCGCCGATCGGCTGCCGCCAGAGCGGCTCCGGAGGCCGCGCGCGCCAGTCGCGGGCCAGCTCGACGCCGTCGACCACCAGGTCGCGCCCCGGCCCCAGGAACTGCGGGAAGTCGTGCCCGCCGGTGCTCGCGAGGTCGACGCCGGCAGCGCCGGTCGCGGCCGGCGGCTCCAGCCGGCGGTCGGGCTTCTCCGCCGCGCGCGGCACGAAGCGGGGCCGGAAGTCGCCCGAAACCTCCTCGAAGCGAAAGAAGGTGGAGAACGCCCAGCCCCCGGCGACGACCAGGACCAGCGGCACGAGCCGCAGCCACCAGACCTGGCCGCTGCCGAGCAGGAACCAGACCAGCCAGATCACGACGAGGAGCGCCGTCGTAATCATCGTCATGGCGTTGGCGCTGCCGCGGTCGCCGAACGGGTCGCCGGTCTGCAGCCAGACGATGGCCCCGAGCACCGTCAGGAGCAGAGCCCAGGTGATCCATCCCGCGATCCTGCCGCGGCCCGAGAGCGGCGGCAGCCAGCGTTTCTCTCTTTCGGTCATGAGATCCCAGGATACCAACTGACGCGACGCCGGCCGGGCTCCGTCAGGGAGCCGCGACGCCGGCCGGGGAGCTTCGAGCCGCTCGCGGCGGGAATCCGGACCGGTCCTCGGGTCAGCCGTCCCGCGTGAGCGCGGTGATCACGGGACCGGCGCCATCAGCTGCCGCCCGGGCAGGCCTCGGAATACGGGAGATTGACAAAATGGTCCGGCACCGCCTCGAGGTACCTCTGGGCGGCCAGCAGCACCTCCGCGTTCTCCTCGGGAAAGCGCAACTGGTAGCTCTCGAGCTCGGCGGTGGCCGCTGCGTAGATCTGCCGAGCCTCTTCCATCTTCAGGAAGGTCGTGAGGTTCACGTGGTGCGCGCGCAGCTGGTCGTAGGTTTCGTCGAGACGCTTGGCGTAGTCGACGTCCGACAGGATGGAGCGCACCGGCCAGGGATAGGGACAGTAGCCGTGGGGCAGAGCGGTCTTGGTGTTGACCTCGAGCCGCTCGAGGGCCTTGCCGAAGCTCGGATCGGTCTGGCCGTAGATGGTGACCGCCAGCTGCTGCATGGTCATCATCCCGCTGCACATCACGCACGGCTCGAGCGAGGTGTAGAGCTTGTAGCTGCCGCTGTGGCCGCCCACCTTGGTCGTATGTCGGTTGTTGTGCAGGTAGTTCGTGATCAGGCGGACCTCGCCGTGCTGGGTGCCGTTGAGCAGGCGGATGACGTTGTTGCGCGCCCAGCAGACGGGCCGTTTGGTCTCGGCGTTTACCAGCACCGATCCGATGTTGTAGCCGCGCGCGCGCGGCCCGTCCGAGCCTCTCGGCGGCCAGCTCTCGGTCTGCCAGTCCTTGTACACCACGGCGTAGGCGAGCAGCATGAAGATGCGGTCCTGTTCCTGCTCCACCGGCTCCGGTTCGTAGTCGACCGGTGGCGTGGACAAGGGGCAGACGTCACCGGCGGGCGCCGGCTCCGCCGCCAGCGCCGCCCCGCGCGTGCCCGCCCAGCCGCCGAGCAGGACCACGCCGCAGGTGATCAGCCCGAGAATCCGGGTGGCGAAGCTCTGATTCGTGCGTCGATCCAATCGCATCCAGCTCTCCTTCCTCTCAGCCCAGCTCGGCGAGATCGTGCAGGACGTTCTCGGCCGCCATCAGCGCCAGGGCGGCGATGGTGAGCGTCGGGTTGGCCGTGGCCGTCGTCGGGAAGACGCCGCTCCCCACCATGAACAGGTTGTCGTGATCCCAGCTCTGCTGCCGATGGTTCAACACCGACGTTCGCGGGTCGGTTCCCATGCGGTGGGTCCCCATGATGTGACCTGCCCCGTAGTAGGGGAAGTAGCGGGTCTCGTCGCCGACCTTGACCTCGAAGCAGGCGCCGCCAACACCGCCCGCATCTGCGTTCATCCTGTCGTACTCCTCCCTGCCGAAGTTCGGCTTGTCGGGAAGGCCCTCCTCGGGATAGTGCGTCGCTCCCATCCGCTCCCAGATCGCCTTCGACGCCGCCTCCGCCGACAGAAAGCCCCGCTTGGTGTACTCGGAGATGCCGTAGCCCGAGATCATCGGCCGGCGAATGCCCAGCCCGTCGACCACGCGGTCGTCGGGGTCGAGCATCACGCGCATGTCTCTGACCGGGTCTTGCTCGAGCAGGAACCCCATGCGCACCTGGCGGGTGAGATCGTGGTTGAGCTTCTGGTAGAGGTCGTGGCCGAACAGGCGGCGGTGGTTGCGCGCGTTCTCGGCGTTGATGCCGGTTGAGTTCAGCCCGTCGACGAAGTCGATGACCGACGTGTAGGGGTCGCCCTTCGCCCACTGCCAGCCCTCGTTGCCGATCTCGATACGCCAGGCGGAACGGTGGCGACGGAAGGGTCCGTCGCGCAGGGTCTCGATGCCGGAGGTGGCGACCGGCCCGCGGAAGGGCCACACCGGGTCCCTGGTGAGGGCCCAGGTCAGGTACATCACGTGGTCCATCAGGTACCGGCCGACGTTGTCGTGGCTTTTCCCACCGCTGTTGGCGACGCCTTGCGGAAGCGCGTCCGACGCCGAGTTGAGCAGCAGCTTCGGATTCTCGATGGCGTGGGCCGCCAGCACGTAGATCTTTCCCTTGGCCACCTTGGGCACGCGGGGCGCGTCCCCCGGCTCCTTCTCCCACTGGAGGTACTGGATGCCTTCGACCCTGCCGTTGGGGTCGACGAGCACCTTCTCGGCAACGCTCTGGGGCAGGATCTCGACCATGCTCTCGCCGCTGGAGTTGGTGGTGTCCAGGGCGTCGTTGAGCGTCACCGTGGCGTCGTACTTGGCCTGGATCGGGCAGATGGGAATGCAGTTCGTATTGCCCGCGCACACCCGGCGCTCCACTCCGATCAGGTCCCGCTCGAGGGCCGGATCGCCCTTGGCGAGCTTGGGGTCGGGGTAGTGGATCGTGTTGCGGCCCTGGGGCGTGATCGTGACCCTCACCTCGCCGTCGCCGTCGATCTCCAGGCCGTTCGCCGCCTCGAAGGCCTGGTCCACCAGCGTCTTCGGAACCGGCGGCATGGGGTAGTCCTCGTCGAACGGCAGGCCCAGCTCCTCGTCCACCTCGCGGCTGCCCGCCACGCCGATCAGGCGGTTGGCCCGGTTGTAGAAAGGCAGCACGTCGTCATAGCCGACCGGCCAGTTCTCCATGCCGTCGGAAAAGCGCCCCTCGTCGCCGTACTCGTCCTGCATCCGGAAGTCGTTGGGGAACAGCCTGACGGCCGTGGCCGACCAATGCCAGGTGGTGCCCCCGCCGACGCGCTCGTAGCCGCTCTTGTAGGGCCTCGAGCCGTATTCGTAGGTCAGATAGCTCTGGTCCTTGTGTCGGAACACGGAATCGTTGCTCGCGAGATTCGTCGCCCTCGGGACGTGCTCGTGCGCCGGATCGGGCTGGGGGTCCAGCGGCTCCGGCGAGGGCAGCGGCGGATAGGGCGCGTTCGGAGTCTTGGCGGTCGCCATGAAGAAGTTCTCCATGTACTCCGCGCGATCGGGGGGCAGCGGGAGCTTGGCGTCCTCCGCCCGCCGCGTCTTGCCTTCATAGCCGTACCGACCGGCCTCCAGGATGAGCACGCGCTTGCCGTTCCGGGCCAGCTCCAGCGCCACCAGCCCGCCGGCGATGCCGGCGCCCACGATCACCACGTCGTACTCCTCGTGCTTCGGATCACGCATGTCACTCATGGTTCACTTGCCCTCCACCATGTCGTCGAGCGATGCGCGCGGCTGGTCGCCCCAGTCGCCGTGTTCTCCCCCCAGGGCGCCGAAGTGTCCGGCCACTCCCATGGGGTGCGTCTGCGCTACCCTCCAGACCCAGCCCTTGACGTAGGCCATGCCCGGGGCGGCGGGCGTCGGGACGACCTTGCCGCCGAAGTAACGCTCCCCGTCGTTCTTGGGCTCCGGCGCGTACCAGGACCCCAGGTACCACATCTTGATGATCGAGGCCGCGATGCCGGCCTGCTCCTGCTCCTCCCGCGGGGCGTTCACGCCGGGGCTCAGGATGCCGGCGAAGGCGCCCATCCACCAGGCGGCGTCACCCTGTCGCTTGGCTTCCTGAAGGACGAGGGTCACCTGCTCGGAAAAGTGGAGCGACCTGCTTCTCCTGGCTTCCAGCTTCTTGAACTCCTGGCGCAGGGCTGCGAGTCCCGGGTCGGAGTCCTGCCCCTCGATCGCCAGGACCAGCTCGTGGAACCGGTTGGCGAAGCGCTCGAGGAGGTGGTCGAGCTTGTCTTCGCCCACCTCGCTGATGACCTTGTCGCAGAAGATCTGGCTCAACATGTCTTTGTCGGCAAACGGCTTCAACTCACCCGGTGGCAGGCCGGTCAGTATCGATGACAGGCCCACGAAGAGATCCTCTCGTGTCAGCTCGGCGTCGCTCATATCCTCTCCTCCGGCGCTTTCTAGTTGGCTCTCTCGAGCAGGAAGGTGAAATCCGCATGCAGCACGTTCTGCTTGGTCCCGGTCGCCGTCGTCGTCGCGTCGCCGTGGCAGTCGGTGCAGTTCGACGACACCCGCGGCGTGTGCCCCTGGATGTAGGTTTCGAGAGTGGTGTTGGCGAGGAAGTTGGGGGCCGGATCGCCACCGGGGTTGGATCTCAGGGTCGTGCACTCGTCTCGGTTCGTCCTGGTGGGCCATTGGGCGCTGATCAGCTCGTAGTGCCGCCAGACTGAATCGGGGCTCAAGCGTGCGAGCGCTTGGTGGTAAAGCTCGTTCAGGCGCTCGGCGTTGGGATCCAGTTTGGGGATCGAGTCGATGCGCACGATCTGGGAGGGCTTGGCTCCCTTGTTCGGGTTCCAGGGCCGGTCGGCGGGCGGTTGGTTGACCGGCTCGCAGTCCGTGCAGTGCGGCTTGTAGAAGTTGTACCGGTCTTTCAAGTTGTCGAGCATCACGTCATCGAGCGTGGGCACGTTGTCAACGTGCTCGAAGGTGGCCCAGACCCACTGCGGAGCGAAGCAGGTCTTGTGGGCGATGTGGAGGCCCACCAGGCCCATCGTCTTCAGCTCGCACCGCTCCTCGATCCCCGACTCCTTTTCCGCCGGGGTGTAGACGAAACCCGTCTTGGTGTGGAAGGTCCTCACGACCTCCTCGTCGTAGCCCGTGAGGTCCATCCAGCCCGCTTTGATCATGATCGAGCCGACCCCGGCGCTGGGATCGTCCGGATCTTGCTTGGCGATGCGCCCGTACGGGAACTGCACGGCCGGCTTGCCCCTGTGCTTGGGCAGCTGGCTGCCCGGCTTTGCCGCTTCCAGGGCGTACTGCCGCTGGCCCGCCCTGCTGTACAAGACGTTGGTGACGATGTGGTCGAACATCGTCTCGTTCACCGCGATCTCGAAGCGCGCGAAACGGCCCATCTGGTCGATGATCGGACCGCTCTTGAACGGATTGGAGAACTCGTCGAGGACGTTGCCGTCGGGTCCCCGGTGGACGAAGTCGAGCGGCGCCTTGCCGAGCTGCGTCAGGACCCGGCGGGTCCGGCCATCGGTGGTGGGGCAGACGGCGGGCGGCACTCGTGGATCGCCCCAGGCCGAAGGCGCTGCGCCGTTGGGCAGGAAGATCTCGAAGCTCTCCTTCCAGCTCTCCCAGACGGTCTCGTTGTCGCCGTTCTTGCCGTCGCCGATCACCCGTGACGGGTCGGGCTCCCCCGGCGAGCTCGCCGGCCAGTTGAGGGCGACGAACGTGTCCCAGGCAAAGATGTCGAAGGCGGCCTGGATCTGGTCGAGGCCGGTGCTTCCGCCGCTCTTGTCCAGGCCTCCCCGATCACAGGGCGGCCAGGCGCCATCCTGCCGCAGCCTGTTGGCCAGCTGATCGGGATCGTCGGTGTAGTCGGCCTTGGGGTCGATTGGCCGGCAGTCGCCGGCCGGTGCGCCCGCGGCGCGAGGCGCGGACTCTCCTTCGTCGTCCTCGCCGGACCACTCCTGGTCCTCGGACGAATCCGAGTCCGAGTCTTCGGCCTCCCAGTCGCCCTCTTCGGCCGTCTCCGGCGTCTCGGGGAGCGCGGGTTGGCGCGGCTGAGGAACGGCTTGGGCCTCGGCGGCCTTTCTGGCGAAGTCCCCAAGGACCAGGACCGCGGCCAGGGCCAGGGCCAGGAGTAGCACCGTGCGCATGCTCTTCGACATAGTCAGGTTCCTCTCGAGTTCGATGAGTTGCTTGAACGCGGCAGCAGCCGGGTGAGATCGCGGATCCGTCGGTCGACTCCTGCCGACCCGAGTCGCATCCCGGCTTCAGGCACCGAAGTCATCGTGGACGGCCTCCTTCGAGGATTTGTTTGTCGGGCTGTCGCACGGCGTGCACCCGGCGGCAGCTCTGTCGGAGTAGGGTTCGATGCTAGCTGGCCGACCGGGAGGGAGAAATCGGCGCGTCCCTGCTTTTCGGGGGGCGATCGACCGGAAAACCGATGCGGAATCGACTGACGCCGGTTGGGCAGAGTGCTCACTCCGAGGGCGGGCGTCAGCGGCCGGACCGCAGCGCCGCCGCGCGCTCGCGACGGCCTTACGGCCTCGGGTCCGTAGGCGCGCGATCGAGCCCGCCGCTCAGGTAGGTCTTGCCCGCCGCCACCGCCCGGAGCGCGCCGACCAGCTCCTCGGCGGCGCCGTCCTTGAGCAGATAACCCGCCGCCCCGGCCTCCAGCATCGCCTCGACGAACCGCCGGTCGCCGTGCATCGAGATCGCCAGCACACGCACGCCCGG
This sequence comes from Thermoanaerobaculia bacterium, assembly GCA_041575955.1. Lineage (GTDB taxonomy): Bacteria > Acidobacteriota > Thermoanaerobaculia > Multivoradales > JAHEKO01 > JAHEKO01. The sequence goes on along the minus strand of JBFGLX010000001.1, from coordinate 31,450 downwards.
CAGCTCGGCGGTGAGCCGCCGGGTCGCCTCGACGCCGGAGAGCTCCGGCATCACCACGTCCATCAGCACGACGTCGGGCTCGAGCTCGCGGGCGAGGCGGGCGGCGGTGCGGCCGTCCGCTGCCTCGGCGACGACCCGCAGCCCGTCGGCGGCGTCGATCAGCGCCCGCAAGGCCTGCCGCGCCAGGTCGTGGTCGTCGGCGAGCAGGACGCTGATGGTATCCATGCGAGGTTCTCATGCTATTAAGCGCACAAGGGGCCGGCCGGCACAACCAGCCGATGACTGATTCCGCGAGGCCGGAATCCCCAAATCGGAGCCGGAAGCTCCCGAGCCAGAGCCGCGCGCCGGTGTGGCCTACGGGGGCGAGTTGCGATCCGCCGTGGTCAGGCCGTGGCGGATCGCGTACTTGGTCAGCCCGGCGATGCTGTCGATGCCGAGCTTGCGCATGATCCGCTCGCGGTGGCTACCGACGGTCTTGGGGCTGAGGTGGAGGCGCTCGGCGACCTCGCGGGTGGAGCGGCCTTCGGCGAGCAGCTGGAGCACCTCGCGCTCGCGGCCGGAAAGCGGCGAGGCGTCCGGCGCCGTCTCGCCCGACAGGCGGGCCGCGTAGTCGTCGACCACGGTGGCGGCCACCGAGGGGCTCAGGTAGGCGCGGCCCGCGGTCACCTGGCGGATGGCCTCGACCAGCTCCTCGTGGGCGCAGTCCTTGAGCAGATAGCCCGCGGCGCCGGCTTCGAGGACGGCCGAGACGAACTTCCTCTCGACGTGCATCGACAGGCAGAGCACCCGGACCGCCGGCAGCTCGGCGACGATCTGTCGCGTCGCCTCGACCCCGCTCATCCCCGGCATCGCGACGTCCATCAGCACCACGTCGGGCGCGGCCTCTCGAGCGAGCCGCACCGCCTCACGGCCATCCGAAGCCGTGCCGACGACCTCTATGTCGGGCTCCCGGCCGATCAGGGCAGCGAGCCCCTCGCGGACGATCCGATGGTCGTCGGCCAGGAGGACGCGCAAGCTCATGGGGCGTTCGGCACCGTCAGGACGACCCGCGAGCCGCGACCGGGGGTCGAGTCGACGGCGAGGGTTCCGCCCAGGTAGGCGAGGCGCTCGCGGGCGCCGAACAGGCCCAGGCCGCCGCCGTCGCTCACCGGATCGCCGGCGAGCGTGGCGTCGAATCCGACGCCGTCGTCCTCGACCACGATCCGCAAGCGAGCACCCTCGGCGCCGATCGCCAGCTTCGCCTCGCGGGCCCGCGAGTGCTTGGCGACGTTCCACAAGAGCTCGCGCACGATCGACAGCAGCAGCACCGCCGTCTCCTCGGAGAGCGCCGGCTGCCGCCGGCCGCGCTCGAAACGACAGGGGATGCCGTGGCGCGTCGCCATCCGTTCGGCCAGACCCTCGAGGGCCGCTTCCAGGCCCAGCTCCTGGAGCACCGGCGAGCTCAGCTCGAAGGTCAGGGTGCGGATCTCCCGGATCGCCTGGTCGACGAGCGAGCGGGCCTTGGACAGCGGCTCCTCGGCCTCCGCGGCCGAGGCGGCGTCGAGGGCCTCGCCGAGCTTGACCTTGGCGATTCCCAGGAGCTGGCCGACCTGATCGTGGAGCCCGCCGGCGATCCGGCGCCGCTCCCGCTCCTCGGCGATGGCCAGCTCGGCGGCCAGGGCGCGCAGCTTGTCCCGATCCCCTATCGGGTCGTCGACGGCCCCAATGCGCCCCCCGGCGTCCTGTCTCGTCTTCCGCTCGGGCTGGTTCATGCGATCGAACAACTGAGGCTGCCTATGCCAGGCACCCGGTGCCGATGGCCGCACTCCCTTGATCCGTGTCGGAATTCTATCCCAGGGCGGGTCGCTGTGGGTCGGCCCTCGGGGCCGGCGAGGACGAGCTCGGCGAGGTCAGGAGGCTCCGAGAGCCAGGTAGCGCTCCTCGAGCACCCGCCGGTGGTGGATCTCGTGGCCGGCGAGGATGAACGGCAGCGAGCGGACCGTGAACTCGCAGCCACTGGCCACGCCCCGGCGCAGCCAGGCCGCCTCGTCGAAGCCGCGGAACATCGCCACGTGCGACATGCGGGTGAGGGCGAGCTCGCCGTAGATCTCGGCCAGCGCGCGCTTGCCGGCGTTGGAGACCTCGGCCCAGGGATCCTGGTCGATCCCCGGCAGGGGCGCCGGGCTGGCGCGGGCGAACCAGAGCGCCCGGTAGCCGAACGTCCGCTCGACGTCCAGCATGTGCCCGACGACCTCGCGCACCGACCACTTGCCGCTCTGGTAGCGGAAGCCCTCCAGGTCGGGCGGCACCCTGGCGACCGTCTCTCCGGTCAGCTCGATCTGCCGCGACAGGGTCTCGAGCACGTCGCCGTCGGGTACCTGCCGGACGTAGAGGTCGTAGTAGCCGTCGTACTCGTCCGGTTCGGGCCGCTGCAGCATCTCTCGGCGAGCTCTACTGCACCGGCGCTCGGGCGCGCCGCTTCCGGGTCTCGACCGAGTAGACGATGTTGTCGATCGCCCCCGAGCCGGCGAAATCGACCTCGACCAGGCGCACGTTGCTGAGCGGCGTCAGCACCTTGCCGTGCCGCCGGAAGTTCAGCCGGACGTAGCAGCCCTCTTCGGAGGCGGTGCGCAGCTCCTCGCGGAAGAGCCTCACCACGCCGTTGTCGAGCGTCCGGAACTGGTAGCTCGCCAGCAGGTTCCGGGGCTTGTCGCGCTTCTCCTTGTCGTCGAGCCCGACCTTGAAGAACGCTACCCGGCCGGGGACCTCCTCGACGTCGACGAAGGTGATGTCGTGGATGGTCACTGAGCCCATGCTGGTGAAGTCGAGAAACAGCTTGGCTCCGATCTGGCCCTCGTCGTCGGGCTCCGCGACCCTGCCGTCCGCGGTCAGGGGCTGCAGGTCCTCGTCGACGATCAGCAGCTTCCCGAGCGGCTTGTCGTTCTCGCACAGGCTGCCTCGGCGGCCGCCGACCCCGATGCCCGGGCCGGGCACCTTGGTGCCGTCCGGGAGCTCGATCTCGAAATCCCGATGCGGGGTCGCCAGGTCCTGGTCGTCGTCGGTCCAGTTCGCGGAATCGAAGATCACCGCGCCATTGGCGCGGTACGACGGGTTCTCGCCCAGGACCCGCACGACCTTGCCGGAGGGCCGGGCCACTTCGCTCAGGATCTGCCCGAGAGGGAACTCCTCGAAAGTGATCGTCTCCTTCGGGCCCGATGCCGCCGGCGGCAGCGTCGCGCAAGCGGTCGCCAGGGCGGCCACCGCCAGGAGAGACAGCCAAGCGCTTCTGTTGAGTCCGTTCATCTTCTGCTCCTTCATTGAACTTGCACCGAGGATTCCAAGAGCCAAGCCCCGGTAGATTGCATCAAACCCCCCAAAGGCGCCTGGCGTCGTCTGGGTCGACGGACAGCTCAGGCTAGAGCGAACGATACCAGGATGTTCGTTGATTGTACGCTATTTTGCCGCGGCGGCTCTGCTACGCCCGCGCCGCGCCGTGGACGCGCTCGAGGAACCCGCGACAGTCGTCGCAGAAGACGAGCCCCCGGGAGTCGATCACCGAGCGCACGTAGCTGCGCTCGCCGTGGCGGTTGTAGGTGCCCTTGGTCATCGGGCAGCAGCCGTTGTTGCCGGCGGGCTGAAAGGAGTAGTGGTGGACGAGGCCGAAGTTGTGCCCCAGCTCGTGGAGGGCCACCTTGACCAGCCGGCTCAGCGAGCGGCCGGGCTCTCGGCTCTTGAGCCGGCGGGTCGACACCATGGCGACGTCGTTTCTGCTGTCCTTGCAGCCGAAGAGAAACTTGAAGAAGTCGGGGCCCGAGCTGTCCAGCAGGTCGATGTCGGTGATTCCCAGGATGTGGCCGCCGAGGCCCTGGTCGAGCGCCTGCGACAGCAGGCTGGCTTCGATTCGCTCCACCGCCGGCGGCTCGTACTGGAGGATCCGAAGCTCGCGGATGACCTGGCCGAGCGCGTCGAGGATCCGGCGGCCCACCGTATCGACCGCCTCGGGATCGAGCGGCCGTCCGATGCGCACTAGCTTGAGCGTCGAGCGATCGCCGGTCACGGGCCTCCTCCGGTCAGCCAGGGTAGAGGAACAGCGGGCGCCGGCAAAGCCAGCAGCCTCGCGGGGCTGCTGCTAACCGGACGGCCGGCGACGCTCCGCCCCTCGACGGTGCGAGCACCGGTCGGAGTCAGGGTGAGGGCTGGGCGGATTCCCGAGCGCAAGACGGAAGCTCCTGGAGCTAAGGTACCCGCCGGCGGTCGAGCGGACTATGAACCGGCTCACAGATCGTGCGCGCTCGCTCGACCTGGATATGATCGCGGCTGCCGATGACCGTGCCACCGGACAACCGTTCAGGACCTGCCGCCGTGGCGGCGATCTTCGCGGTGCTGGCGCTCGGCCTCGCCGGTGGTGCGGCCGCCGCCGAGACCGACGATGCGGCGGCCTGGAAGGCGCGCTTCGGATCGCTCGCGCAGCTAGCGGGCAGGTGCTGGAGCGGGCGCTTCGAAGGCTCCGACGCGCGCGACCTGCGCTGCTGGGAGTGGGCGCTCGGGGAGCGCTTCCTGCGCGACAGCCACCGCGTGATCGGTGGCCAGGAGGCCTACTCGGGCGAGACGTGGTACGGCTGGGACGCCGGCGCCGGCGCGGTGAGGTTCTGGTACTTCAACAGCCTCGGTGGCGTCAGCTCGGGCACGATGACCGAGCAGGAGGGCCGGGTCCGCTTCGACGAGAGCTACGGCGACGACTCGCGCAGCGCCACCATTCGCAGCTGGATCGAGCTACCCGACGCAAACCACTTCACGATGGTCAGCGAGCGGCGGGTCGGCGCGGCCTGGGAGCCCTTCATGTCGGTCTCCTACGAGAGCTTCGGCCTGCGCCCGGCGCGGATCGGCGGCGAGTGGGCCGAGCGCTGGGACCTGGTCTTCAGCACGAACCGCGACGGCGACTACGAGGTCTACCGGCGCGATCTGCGCACCGGCGAAGAGCGGAACCTGACTGCCGCTCCGGGCACGGAGTGGGCCTACGCCGGCGGGCGCGAGGTGGTTGTCGTCTCCGACCGACCGGCCGGCGCCGAGCCCGGCTACCGCCTCTATCGGCTCGATCCGGCGACCGGCGAGCTGGACCGCCTCTCCGATCGCCCGGTGGCCGACTCGTGGCTCGGCGTGCTCCCCGGCGGTGGACTGGTGGTCTGCGGGCACGAGGCCGGCGACAAGGAGCTGTTTCTGCTCGCGCCCGACGGCGCCGTCGAGCGCCGGCTGACCGACAACGACGCCGACGACTGCCAGCCGGACGTGACGCCCGATGGCGAGACCGTGGTCTTCTGGTCGAATCGCGGCGGCAGCGCCGAGATCTGGGCGATGCCGGTCGCCGGTGGCGAGGCCCGTCAGCTGACCCGCTTCGCCGGCAACGACTCGGTGCCCGGGCACCGCTACGGAGGCGAGGGCCCGCCCCGGGTGTCGCCCGACGGCCGGCGCATCGTCTGGATGTCGATCCGCGACGGCAGCGATTTCGACGTCTATTCGATGGCCATCGACGGCAGCGACGTCCGCCGGCTGACCGAGCACCTGGCCGACGACGGCTATCCCTCGTGGTCTCCGGACGGCCGCTGGATCGCGTTCGACTCCGATCGCCACGGTGGCATCGACCTGTTCGTCATGCGGTCGGACGGCAGCGAGCCGACGCGGGTGTCCGACGCGGAGGGCAGCGAGCAGGCGCCGGTCTGGGTGCCGCTCGCGCCGCCGGGGGCGCCGTGAGCCCGGCCGGCCGCCGGCCCGGAGCGCGGCGCTTCGCCAGTCGATCGAGCTGGCTGCTGGTCGGGGGGCTCCTGCTGCTCGTCGTCGCCGCCGGCGCCCTGCTCTACGCGTTCGCCTCCGACTACCAGGTGCTGGAGAAGGGTCAGCTGCTCCCCTACACCGAGGGCAAGGTCTACAAGGTCCGCTTCGGCGGTTGGCTGACCCTCTATGTCGAGCCCGAGCAGCGCCCGAGCCTCGACCTCCTGAACGCCTATCTCCTGACCGGGGTCGCGTTCATGTCGCTGACCTTCGGCGTGATCGTGGCGGCCGCGGGCGGAGGCCCGCGCGGCACCAGGTTCTGGTGCTTCGTGGCCGCCTTCGTCGGCGCCAGCTACCTGGTGGCCGACGAGACCCTCGGCATCCACGAGACGATCGGCCACAACCTGCAGTTCTTGAAAGCCTTGCCGCTGATCAAGCGGCCCGACGACGCGGTGGTGGTGCTCTTCGCGCTGCCGGCGGCGCTCTTCTTGATCGCGTTCCGCTCGGTGCTGCTGGCGTCGCGCGGCGCGGCTCTACTGTTCGGCCTCGGCATGCTCGGCTTCGTGCTGTCGGCGGTGGCGGACGTCCTGACCCTGCCCATCGAGGAGGCGGCCGAGGTCCTGGCGACCCTCTGCCTGGCGGCGGGGACGATGGTGCTCGGCCTCCACCACACGCGCTCCGGGCCTCCGTCAGCGCGCCGGGGCGGATCCGATCACCCCGCCGCGCTACCGAGGGAGGCTCGACAGCTTCAACCGAGCGGGTGCCGGGCGCCGGCGTCCCTCTCCCACCGTGTTGGGTGGGAGAGGGATTCGGGGGGCGATCAGATACACATCCGAGAGCCCGTCGCGCCCGCGGTAGCGCGGCTCGCCGGCGCGCTCCTCGACCAGGCGCAAGATGGCGTCCATCCGGGGGTCGCCGTCGAACTTCCGCAGGTGGGTCGCGGACAGCACGACCCAGACCCGCCGGCCCCGATGTCGCTCGAGCGCCGCGGCCAGCTCGCCGGCGCTGGCCAGCGAGCGGGCGCCGAGCCACCCTTCGGCGTCGGGCTTGCCGAACAGGCTCACTTGATAGTCGATCCGCGGCAGATAGGCGAAGCTGCCCAGGACGTCCATCGCCGCTACAACGTCGTCCGGGCGCAGCTTTGCCTTGACGAACAGCGCCGGGCCGGCGAGATCGGGGTAGAAGGATCCGGCGTCCTCGAGGTCGCGGACGCCCCCATTCGAGCCGTACCCGGCGGTGACGCAGGCGACGGCGGCGCGTAGGTTGGCGAAGCCGGTGGCGACGACCAGCAGGACGACGTACGCGCTCACCGCCAGGCCGCGCAGCGGCCCGCGACCCGACATCCGCACCCACAGCCTTTCGCCGAGCCAGACGGCGCCGAAGGCGGCCAGCATGAGAAAGAACGGGTCGAGGAAGAAGACGTATCTCTCGAGGGTTCGCCCGATCGACCGGGGGTGGAAGCCGAGAGCCAGGGCCGGGGCGACGAACAGCAGCGCCAGCAGGCCGAGCCGCCCGACCCGGCCGCTGGAGAGGTAGCGCGCGGCCGCCACCACCAGCGCGCAGAAAGCGAGGGCGCTCATCGCCGGATAGCGCTCGGCGAAGAGCTTGAAGAAGTTGGGCGGGTAGCCGAGCAGCGCCTTCAGGGCGCTCTTGAGGGCGCCCGCGGCGCCCGCCGGGTCGCCGGCGGCTGCCGGCCCGGCGGGGACCAGCAGGGCGAACAGCAGCCAGCCGAGGCCGGCCGCCGCCAGAACCGACCCGAGCACGAGCGCCCGAATCCGGTAGCCCTCCGGCTGGAGCTGCCGCCCGAGCGCGGCGTAGACGGCGATCACGATCGCCGCCAGGGCCAGCTGTTGCAGGTAGAGCGTGCCGACGAGGAGCGCCGCGGCCGCTACCAGCAGGCGCTCTCGCGGGTAGCGCCAGGCGGCGAACGCCAGCGCCCCGAGGGCGCCCAGCGCCAGCGCCGTCAGGCCGGTGAAAAGGCCGCCACCGGCACTCCGCAGCGCCCGCCAGGGTCCGAGGTAGCGGCTCGAGATCTCTTCGCGCAGGTCGCCGCGGACGTCCGGCGCCTCCTCCCAGACGCTACCCCGCGCGCTCTCGACCGCGGCATCCCACCGGTCGTACTGGCGGCTGCTGACGAGGCGGTAGGCGCCGGCGCTGACCACGGCGACCAGCAGGCAGGAGCCGATCAGCCGGAGCTGCCGGCGGTCGAGCCCGAAGTGCGTGGGAAAGCACGCGTACATCACGCCCACCGCGAGGCCGAGCTGGTGCGTCCAGCAGGCGAGCGCGGTCGAGAGCGCGGCGGCCGCGCCCGGCCAGCGCCCGCGCGCGACCAGGGCTCGATCGAGCAGCCATACCGAGAGCAGGCAGGTCGCCGACAGCATCGAGTACATCCGGGCGGTGCGCCCGACTTGAATCTCCCAGTCCGAGATCGCCATCAAGAGAGCGGCGAGCAGCGCCACCCGGACCGAGATCCAGCGCGCGGCGAGGAGGTAGACGAGGACGATCGACAGCGTCGAGAAGAGCACGCTCGGCAAGCGCAGGGCGAGCTCGCTCGGTCCGAGGAGGGCCGCCGTGGCGGCGGCCAGATAAGTCAAGGGCGGCGCCCTCGGATAGACGATGCCCGACGGGAACTCCGGAGCGCCCGTGGCGAGGACGCCGCGAACCGCGATGACCAGATAGTCTTCGTTGCCGGCGAAACCCAGCGCGTCCAGGCGATAGAGGCGGAGCCCCAACCCGAGCACCACGATGCCCGTCAGCAACCAGACTCCTGTGGACCGTTTGGCCTCCACCGATTCGCCTCGAGGCGCCGAAGGAGCCACTATAGCCGAAGCCACTCGGTCCTCCCGCTGACGTCGTTCATCGAACCTTGTGAATAGGATTGACAGGAATCGCGACGCTCCTTAACCTCGTTTCAGTGGATTTGCTCTTCCGGACCGGAATGGATCGGCGCTCGCCAGTCGATCGACGGACGACTGACGAGTCGGATGCGTCGCTGCGCCTGGTGCGGCTCGCGGGCGCGGTGCAGCCGGCGCATCACGGGAATCGAGTGCGGGGCCTCGGAGCCGCGGCGGCGCCTCCGGCTGTCGACCCGGCCGCGCAGCAGTTCCTCCTCGCCTCCCGTCACGAGCGCCCGCTGAGCTGCATCGTCGTCGAGATCGACGAAGAGTCGCTCGCGGCGCAGCTCAAAGAGGTGAGGCTCGAGACCAGCCGCCGGTACCTGGGCTCCTACGCCCTGAGCTGGGCGGCGAAGGTGGCCGCCGACTCGACCCGGCGCAGCGACCTGACGATCGCCGGCGAAGAGCCCCACAGGCTGATTCTGCTCTGCCCGGAAACCGGCTGGAAGAACGCCGTCAGAGTGGCGAAGAAGATCGCCCTGGCGCTGAGCCGCCAGCTCGGCATCGAGGCCCAGCTCGGGGTGGCGACGTTCCCCGACCAGGCCCTCAGCCTGCGACAGTTGGTGCAGCTCGCCGAGTCGAGCCTGATGCCGCCCGAGCGCCTCGGCGAGACCGGTCAGCTGGAGATGCCGTTCACCGAGCTCGAGAAGGCGTCCGCGAGGCGGCGCTCGATCGAGGCCGAGGTAAAGCGCTCGCGGCCGCACCGCGGCCCGCGGCTCACCGGCGGCAGCGTCGCCTGGGACCCGAGCGCGCTGGCGGAGCCGTCGCTCAACGAGCGCGCCGGCTGGGTAGCGAAGCGGGCGTTCGACCTGCTCGTGGTCGGTCTGTTCGCGCCCCTGTGGCTCGCCGTCTTCGCGCTGATCGCGATCGCCATCAAGGTGAGCTCGCCCGGTGGGCCGGTTCTGTTCCAGCAGACTCGCGTCGGCAGGTGGGGACGGCGCTTTCAGTTGTTCAAGTTCAGGACCATGGTGCCGGAGGCCGAGGAGCTCAAGGCCGAGCTGCGCCCGCAGAGCGAGATGCCGTGGCCCGACTTCAAGCTGAAGGAGGATCCGCGCGTCACCCGCGTAGGCCGCTTCCTGCGCGAGACCAGCCTCGACGAGCTGCCGCAGCTGCTGAACGTCGTGCGCGGCGAGATGAGCCTGGTCGGGCCTCGCCCCACATCCTTCTCCGACGAGACCTACACCTTGTGGCAGAAGGCGCGCCTGACGGTGCCGCCCGGCCTCACCGGCCTGTGGCAGATCAATGGTCGCGGCTCGTCGGACTTCGAGCAGCGGGCGCGTATCGACATCTCCTACATCGAGCGGCGCAACCTGTTTCTGGACATGTGGATCCTCTACCGCACCGCGAGCGTGGTGCTGGGCCGTAAGGGAGGCTGCTGATCCGACCCGGCGGCGCGCAGCGGCGTCTCTAACGGCGTCGCGTCCCGGCGCCGGCTATGCTCTCGAGCGGGGCGCCCGGACCCGTGGTTTCCGGCGCCTACGCCTCGATGCGCATCGTCCAGCTGATCGACTCCCTGACCGTAGGCGGCGCCGAGAAGCTGCAAGTGCTCTTCGCCCGCGCGGCCCGGGAGCGCGGCGTGGAGGTGACGATCGTGGGTCTGAAGCCGCCCCGGTACCCGGAGATCTTCCGCGAGCTGGCGGCGCTCGACGCCCGGCTGGTGACCCTTGGGAGCGCCAGCCTGTCCGATCCGCGGCAGCTGGTCAGTCTGGTCCGGCTCTTGCGCCGGGAGCGCTTCGACGTCCTGTTCACGCACCTGTCGACGGCCAACATCCTGGGGCCGATCGCCGCGGCCCTCGCCGGCACGCCGGCGATCTCGACCCTGCACAGCGAGGCTCCGCCGCCCAACCGATTGCGCGGCGCGCTCGAGTCCTGGACGCTGCGGCGTCTGTCGCGCCGGGTGGTGGCCGTCGGACGTGCGGTCGCCGAGGCGCATCAGGAGCGCCTCGGCGGCAGGCGCCCGATCGAGATCCCGAATCCGGTGGCGCCGATCCCGCTTTTGGCCGAGGCCGAGCGGTGCTCGATCCGCCGCGAGCTGGCGGGCGACGGCAAGGACTTCATTGTCATGTCCACCGGCATGCTGCGGCGTCAGAAGGCGTTCGACGATCTGCTGACGGCCTTCGGCGAGCTCCGCCTGACCCACCCCGGCGCGGCGCTCGTGATCGCCGGTGGTGGCCCCCGGGCCGGCGAGCTCGCGGCGCAGATCGAAGCCTCCGGCCTGGCCGGTCACGCCCATCTTCTGGGGGTCCGCGGTGACGTGCCCAGGCTGCTGGCGGCGGTCGACGTCTACGTCAGCAGCTCCCTCTGGGAGGGGCTGCCGCTCAGCGTTCTCGAGGGGATGGCGGCCGGGCTGCCGGTGGTGGCAACCGCCGTCGGCGATCTGCCGCAGGTGGTGGCGGAGGGTACCGGTCTGCTGGTCGAGCCGGGGCGGCCCCGCGCCCTGGCCGAAGCCCTGCGATCGGTGCTCGACGATCGGGCGGGAGCGGTGGCGATGGGCGCCGCGGCGCGGCGCCACGTGGCCCGCAACTACGGTCCCGACAGATGGGCCGACCGGCTGCTCGAGCTGGCCCGGGAGGTCGCGTGCGGCGGCGGCCGGCGGTCCGAGCGGCGGAGTGGACCAGGGTGACCGGCGACGCCCGGGCCGAGCGGCCGTCCGGTGGCGAGCCGATCCGGGTCGCGATGCTGATCAACGGATACTACCCGGTGGTCGGTGGGGCCGAGCGTCAGCTGGCGGCAGTGGCGCCGGCGCTCGTGGCCCGGGGTCTGAGGGTCGACGTCCTGACCCGGCGCTTCCCCGGCCTCGCGCCCCAGGAGAACATCGAGGGCGTCTCGGTTCACCGCCTGCCCGCCACCGGGCCCAAAGCCGTCAAGTCGCTCACCTTCACGGTGGCCGCCTTGCGCCTGTTGAGGCGGTTGCGGCCGGACGTGCTGCATGCCCACGATCTCTATTCCCCGTCGACCACGGCGCTGGTGGCGAAGCGGATCTTCGGCACCCCGGTGGTCGTCAAGGTGCCGCGCGGCGGCCATCTGGGCGACCTCGCGAGGCTGCGCGGCAGGTTCCTCGGCCACCGCCGGATCGCGTGGCTGCGCCGGGGCGTGGACAGGTTCGTCGTCATCAGTCGCGAGATCGATGCCGAGCTCGACGCCGCAGGCGTGCCGCCGGAGCGGCGGATCTCGATCCCCAACGCGGTGGACACCGGGCGTTTCGCCCCGCTGGCGCCCGATCGCAAGGCCGCGCTCCGGAGCGCTCTCGATCTGCCCGAGGGCCCGATCGTGGTCTACACGGGACGGCTGGCACCGGAGAAGCGGCTGCACGACCTGGTCGGCATCTGGCCGGCGGTGCGCGCCGGCTGCCCGGGAGCGCAGCTCGTGCTGGTCGGCTCGGGTGACCAGGCGGCCAGCCTGGCTCGGGCCGCCGGCGAGGGAGTGTCTCTGCCCGGCCCGGTGCTCGATGTGGCCCCCTACCTGCAGGCCGCAGACCTGTTCGTGCTGCCCTCGTCCGCCGAGGGCCTTTCGAACGCGCTCCTCGAAGCGATGTCCGCGGGGCTGGCGTGCGTGGCTACCGCCGTGGGCGCGGGTCCCGAGCTGATCGATCCGGGCGAGAATGGCTGGCTGATTCCCGCGGGCGAGCCGGAGGCGCTGAGACGGGCTGTCCTGGCGGCCCTGAACGAGCCGCAACGGAGGGCCGCGGTCGGCCTTCGGGCCCGCGAGCGGGTCGCGTCGCGCTACTCTCTGCCGGTCGTGGCGGCCCGCTTTCCGGAACTCTACCGACAGGTTATCGTGGCCGCGCCGGGCCGGACATGCGGATCTTCTACGTCATAGACAGCCTCAAGATCGGGGGCGCCGAGATGCTACTCCTGGCCATGGTGCGGAGGTATCTCCGGCTGGATCATCAGATCCAGGTGGCGTACTTCTCTGAGGGCCCGCTCCACGACGAGCTGACGGAGCTCGGGGTGCCGGTGCATCGCATCAGCCGGCGGGGTCTGGCGGATCCCCGGGCCCTCTTCCGCCTGCTCGCCCTCCTCAGGCGGGAACGCCCCGAGGTCGTTCACACCCACCTGCGCAAGAGCGATCTGCTGGGCCAACCGGCGGCCGCGATCGCGGGCACCCGGGTGCGGGTCTCCTCGATCCACAACGAAGACCCCTGGCGGCGGAACAAGCTGCTGACCCTCATTCACCGGGTCTGCACCCGCCGGTGCCAGAAGGTGATCGCGGTCTCGCGCGAGGCCGGGGAGTTTCTGGTCGAGACCGGCACCTACCCGGCGGAGAAGATCGTCTCGATCGACAACGGCATCGACCTGGAGAGGTTCGACCCGGAGCGGGTCGTGCCGGCGGACAAGACGACCCTCTGGGGGCTGGAGCCCGGCGACCCGGCCATCGGCATCGTCGGCCGCCTCGAGCCGCAGAAGGGCCATCACGTACTGCTCGAGGCGGCGGCGATCGTCGTGCGGGAGATGCCCGGGGCGCGCTTCGTGATCGTGGGCGACGGCCCGCTGCGGCCCGAGCTCGAGGCCCAGCGGGCACGTCTGGGGCTCGAGGAGCACGTCGTGTTCGCCGGCATCTCGCGCGATGTCCCCGCGACTCTGGCGGCGCTCGATGTGGTCGTCTCGTCCTCGTTGTGGGAGGGCCTGCCCCTGACCTTGCTGGAGGCGATGGCCATGGCCAAGCCTCTCGTCTGCACCGCGGTCGGCGGGGTCCGGAGCCTGCTCGAGGACGGGCGCACCGGAGTGGTGGTCGCTCCGGGCGACCCGGAGGCGCTGAGCCGGGGTCTGCTGAGGCTCCTGGGCGACCCGCGAGAGGCCGCCCGGCTCGGGGCCCGGGCGGCCGCGACCGTGCGCGAGAGCTACAGCGAAGAGACGATGCACGAGCGGATCCTGGACGTCTACCGGAGTCTTCAAACCGGAGAGGCGCGCGAATGCGTCTGATGAGCGTGACCAAGTCCACCGGCGGGGTGGCGGCGATCAACCGCAGCCTGTGCGAGCAGTTGAGCGCCCGGGGTCACGCGGTGAGCGTGGTCTGCCTGTCCCAGGGCAACGAGGCCTACGCCCGGGCGCTGGAAGAGAGCGGCATCCAAACCGTGCGCATGGAGATGGAGCGCTATTCGATCGCTCCGCTCTCCGATCTCGGTCTTGTCGCCAGGCTCTTGCGCCACGTCCGCAAGGAGCGCCCCGATCTGATCCTCGCTCACGGGGCGAAGGCCGGCCTGGTGACGCGGCTGGTGGGCCGGCTGACCGGCACGCCGACGGTCTACGCCTTGCACTCCATGCCCTTCCTGGAGCGCGTCCAGGGCCGGCGGGCGTCGCTCTACCGCCAGCTGGAGCGGATCGGCGCCTGGGTCGGGGGCCATATCGTCGCGACCGCCCACTCGATGCGCGAGGAGCTGCGGAGGAATCGGATCGCGCCCGCATCCAGGATATCGATGATTCACACCGGCCTCGATCTGAGCGGCTTCGATCGGCCGATGGACAGGGCCGCGGCGTGCCGGGCCCTCGGGCTCGAGCCCGGGCGGCCGGTGGTCGGGTGGGCGGGGCGCCTCAATCGACAGAAGGCGCCCTTCGACTTCCTGCGCGTCGCGGAGCGGGTCGTGCGGGCCGCCCCCGGGGTGCAGGTCTTCATGGCGGGTGAAGGGCCGCTGGAGTCCGAGGTGCGCGCCCTGGCCGCGAAGCTGGACCTCGGCGGCAGCTTGATCGCCGCACCCTGGCAGTCCGACGTGCCGGCGATGCTCGCCGCGTTCGACGTCTATGTCTCGACCTCCTACTGGGAAGGCCTGCCGGTGGCAATCCTCGAGGCCATGGCCTCGGGACGCGCCGTGGTGGCGACCGCGGTGGATGGCGTCGGCGAAGCGATCGAGCACGGCGTGAGCGGTTTTCTGGTCGAAGCCGGCGACCTCGAGGCGCTGGCCGAGCAGGTCGCTCGCCTGCTCGGCGACGAAGATCTCCGGGCCCGTGTCGGGGCCGCCGCCAGGGAGCGCGTCGAGGCGGCATTCACGATCGAGCGGATGATCGACGAATGGGAAAGCCTGCTCCTGCGGCAAGCGGCCGGAGCGAACCTGGCGTAGACTGAAAACCGACGTCATGCGGCAGCTCCGTGCAGCGATACGCCTCGTGTGGATGCTCGGCGTCGCCCTGGCCGCGGTCGGGGCGCCGCCGGCCGCAGCCGGTCCGCCGCTCGAAGACTCCGTGCGTGACTACCGCGGCGGGCTGCCGGTCTTTCCCGGGGCGGAGGGCTTCGGGAGCCTGACCGCCGCGGGTCGCGGCGGCCGGATTCTACGGGTCACCAATCTCGACGACTCGGGACCGGGCTCGCTGCGGGCGGCGCTCGGGTCGCGCGGGCCGCGCACGGTCATCTTCGAGGTCGGCGGCGTGATCCGCCTGCGCGACAACATCGAGGTCGCGGAGCCGTTTCTTACCGTGGCGGGTCAGACCGCCCCGACTCCCGGGATCACCCTGGCCGGCGATACGCTCCGGATCAAGACGCACGACGTCCTGCTCCAGCACGTGCGCGTGCGGGTCGGCGACGGCCGCGCCAACAGCGAGCCCGAGTACCGGGATGGTCTCGGGGCGGCGACGAACCGGCGCGGGAGCTTCGACACGTTCAACGTCTTCTTCGATCACTGCTCGGTGAGCTGGGCGATCGACGAGAACGTGAGCATCTGGTTCGACAACGTCTACGACGTCACCATGAGCCGCGGCATCATCGCCGAAGGTCTGGACGATTCGCTGCATCCCCAGGGCGATCACTCGATGGGCATGCTGGCGGGAAAGCACTCCCGGCGGATCGCGGTGGTGCGCAACCTGTTTGCCCACAACGGCGCCCGCAATCCACGCTTCTCCGCGGACTCCAGCGGCCTGGTGGTGAACAACCTGATCTACAACGTTCGGCACCGCGCCGTCGACATGGGAGGCGACGAGGGACCGAGCTGGCTGACCGCCATCGGCAACGTCTACCTGCCGGGCCGCGACTCGCGATCCGACATCAAGACGGTGGTGGTCACCAACGCCGACCCCGCGACGCGTCTCTACGTCGCCGACAACACCGGCCCGTACCAGACCCGCGACCCCTGGTCGGTGGTCGACAATCGGCCCGGGAAGAACATCCGGAGCGAGACGCCACCGGTCGAGCTCTGGCCGCTCACGATCGTCAGCGCCCGCAAGGCGAAGCGCCAGGTGCTGAGGACTTCGGGCGCCCGCCCCGCGGACCGCGACCGCGTCGACCGGCGCATCGTCGCAAACGTCCGCCGGGGCCAGGGCGGGATGATCGATTCTCCGGCGGAGGTCGGCGGACTCGGTGAGGTCCGGCCGACCCGGCGGCCGCTGCAGCTGCCCGCGAGGCCGGCGGACGACGACGACGGCGACGGCTACACCAACCTGGAGGAGCTCCTCCACTGCATGGCCGCCAAGGTCGAGCGCCGGCGCGCCAGCGGGCCGTGCCCGGGCCCGTCCGACGGCGTCTCGGCGGCCGCGGCGGCAGGGTCCTGAGCCGCCAGGTCAGGCGCCCGGTGCGCGCGACGGCTGGGGAGATCGCTTCGATCGCGGGCATCTGGCTGCGGCGTCTCGAGCGGTTCAGTTTCCGGCGCCTGCTGCGCCACGGCCGCCGCTTCCTGGCGCGGCGCCGCAAGGGGCTCGCCCGCCGGCTGGCCGTGCACCCGAGCACCACGAGGTTTCCGGTCTTCATCCATGGCTCCAACCGCTCCGGGTCGCAGATGGTGTGCCGGGCCCTGGGGGACTCCCCGCACGGTTGGGACTACTGGGAGGGGAGCAGCGTCGCGTTCGACGGCTTCTACCTGCGGCCCGACCGCTTCATCGAGCGGCTGATCCGCCTCGCCCCGGCGCCGATCGTGAGCTTCGGCTGCATTCTCGATTCGCAGCGCTGCGATCGACTGCTGGCGCGCTTCGACGGCGCCAGGGCGATCTGGGTGTACCGGCGTTGCGAGGACGCCGCGAGCTCCTCGGTCCGCCGCTGGGGCGCGCATCAGAAGGACCTGGCGCGCGCCGTGGCCAGCGGCGATCTGGCCCCCCTCGGCCCGCGCGCCGAGGGCGTCAGCGCCGACAGCCGCCGTCTCTTCGGCGAGCTCTTCCGAGAGGATCTCACGAACGAGGACGGCGGCTGCCTCTATTGGTACCTGCGCAACTCGATCTACTTCGAGCTCGGCCTCGACCGCGATCCGCGCGTGCTGTTGCTGCAGTACGAGGACGCGGTCCTCAACTCCGAGGCGGCGTTTCGCCGGGTGCTCGATTTCCTCGGCTTCCCCTACCATCCCGAGGTGATCGGGCAGATCTTCGCCACCTCGGTCGGCCGCCACCCGTGGCCGGGGGCCGACCCGAGGATCGCCGAGCTGTGCGGCGCCCTCCAGGCGCGGCTCGACGAGCGCTACGTCGCCACCGGCGGCACCAGCGGTCAGGCTAGTGGTAGGAGTCCTCGTCCGGCGCCAGGTCTTTCTCGAGATCGTCTTCGCGCCGCTCCTTCCGGCGGCGAAGCAGGGCGACCGCATCCGCGATCGCCTCGGGATGCGTGAGCTGCAGCGTGAGGACGTAGACCAGGGCGCCGGCAAGCGAGATCGCCGCCAGCCTCGGGGCGGGTCCGAGGGTCAGGACCCGGTCGAGCCCGAGCGTGGCCGCGGCCATGACCGCCGCCGCGACCGCGGCCGGGCGCAGGCTGTTCAGGAGCGCCGCCGCGCGGACGCCCAGCAGCCGGCAGACCATGACCAGCTGAGCGGCGCTGAACGCGAGCGCGATCGCGACCTGCCCCAGCGCGACCCAGTGGATGCCCTCGCCGGCGGCGATCCACAGCACCGGCAGGGTGACCGCGAGCCTGATGCTGCCAAAGTAGTTGAGGAACCCCGGCCGGCCGATCGCCTTGTAGACGTCGCCGGCGTTGTAGCTCAGCGATTGGAGGAGCGAGTAGATGGCGAGCGATTGCATGACCGGGATGGCCGGCGCCCAGCGGATGGTGTAGAAGACCTCGACGAAGTAGGGCGCGACGATCGCCGTGCCGAGGCCCACCGGGAGCGTGATCAGCGCGGTGTAGCGCTCGGCCGCGAGGAAGCCCCGGCGCAGGGCCGCGACGTCGTCGCGCAGCTTGGCGAAGGCCGGGAAGAGGGCCTGGCTGACGATCGCGCAGAGGCTGACGATGAACAGGTCGGGTATCCGGAAGGCGATCGTGTAGTAGCCGAGCTGGCTCGCTTCCAGGCGGCGTCCGATCATCAGGTAGTCGACGTTCTTGAGCACCAGGCCGAGGACGGCGATCAGCACGATCTGGCCGCCGTAGCCGAGCAGCTCGCGCGCGATGCCGCGATCGAACCCGAGCCGCGGCCGCCAACGGCAGACCCGCCAGTAGAGGAGCGTCGAGGCGGCGGCGCCGGCGAGCTGACCGCCGACCAGGCTCCACACCCCGAAGCCGGCGAGCGCCAGCAGCACCGAGACCAGGCCCTTGGCGGCGGTCTTGCCGAGCTCCGGGACGATGCGGCGCCGGAAGGCGAGCTGCTTCCTGATCAGGGCGGCGGGCACGCTGGTCAGGGCCGACAACAGGAAGCTCACCGACAGCGCGCGCAGCACCGGCACGACCCGCGGCTCCTGGAAGAAGGAGCCGGCCAGGGGCGCCCCGAGCAGGACGGCGAGGGTCAGCGCCCCTCCCACGGCGAGGCTGATGAAGAAGGCGACCGAGGCGGCGCGCTCGGGATCCTCCTTGCGGTAGATCAGCGCCGCGCCGACGCCCAGTCCCCGCAGGCCGTCCAGAATTCCCACCGCCAGGAGCCCGAGCGCCAGCAGCCCGAAATCGGCCGGCACCAGCAGCCGGGCCAGGATGATCGTGCTGACGAACACCAGGCCCTTGCCCAGGGCGAAGGCGAGGTAGATCCAGGCCACCCCGCTGACCGTCGCGTGCGCGATCTCCTGCTTGCTGGCGGGCATGGTCGAGCGGCGCCCGTCAGGAGACGAAGACCGGCCGGCCGGCCGCGATCTCGGCGCGCAGCATCTCCTGGATGGAGGTGCGGATGAACCAGTCGGGCAGCTCGTCGCCGTTGCGCAGCGCCTGGCGCATCCGGGTGCCGCTGATCGGCTCGAGCGTGCCGGCGCTGCCGAGCGTCCGGTAGCTGCGGCTCGGCGGGTGGTAGCCGACCGCTTCGCTGAAGACGGGCGTGATCCCGAGATCGCCAAGCTGCTCGAACAGCCGGCGGTTCGCGTCGGCGGGGTAGAAGTCGCCGACGCCGGTGTGATCGCGGCCGAGGATGAAGTGGCTGCAGCCCATGTTCTTGCGGCAGAGGGCGGTGAACACCGCCTCGCGCGGACCGGCGTAGCGGGAGAACGTGGCGAAGCTGCCGAGCACCACCTTGCCCGGCGGGTAGACGTCGCCGCCGCCCAGCAGCACCTCGTAGCTGCGCATGATCGGCCCGGGCAGGAAGTCGCCCTCCTTCTTGGGCCCGATCACCGGGCTGATGAACAGGCCGTCGGAGTGCGTCTCGGCGAGCGCCCGGAGCTGGATGAACTCGTGCACCCGGTGGCAGACGTTGCGGGTGTGGAAGCCGAGCACGCGGCTCCACCCCTTGTGGGCGAAGACCAGGCGCGTCTGGGCCGGCGTGAGCGTGAACAGGCGATAGGGCGACGGTAGGCGCTGAACGAGCGTGACCCCACCGCCGACGAAGGTGTCGCCGCGATCGATCAGGCGCGCGACTCCGGGATGGGCGCGGCTGGTGGTGCCGAACCACTGTCTCGCCGCCTGCTCCAGGTCGACCCGGTAGACCTCGGCGACGTCGAGCAGCGCGTGCAGCGTGCCGTCCTCGCCGGTCAGGCCGACCCGGTCGCCGGCGGCGAGGCGGCCGGCCTCGCGGGCCCCGACCTGAAGGACGATCGGCATGGTCCAGAGGGTTCCGTCCGGCAGCCGGTTGCCGGCCAGAACGCTTTCCAGGGTCGCTCGGGTCATGAATCCGGCGATCGGCGAGTAGGTGCCGGTCGCGATCTGCTCGACCTCGAGCAGGTCGAGCAGCCCGACCGCCAGCCGGGGGAGCCGGTCGAGGTCGTCGAGCGCTTCGGGCGCGAGCTGCCGCTGCACCAGGCGCCCGCCGTGCGGCTCCACCAGGAGCGAGAACGGATCGTCCGAAACGCCCGGCGAGCCGCTCGCTCCATTCTCCGACTCGAACTCGTACATGAGCGCCCGGATCATGCTGGCGCACTGGATCGGAAACTCGCCGACGGCGGTCTCCGCCGCCAGGACCAGGCCGTCGGCGCCGTCGGCCAGGGTGTTGAACACGTCGTTCACCTCGGCGCGGGTCGGCTGCGGCGAGGTGACCATCGTCTCGAGCAGATTGGTGGCGACGTAGACCTTGCTGCCGAGCTCCCGGGCGCGTGCCGTGATGCGCTTCTGGAGCCTCGGGATGCGCTCGATCGGCACCTCGCGCGACAGGTCGCCGCGGTCGATGACGATCGCGTCGGAGCGCTTGATGATGGCGTCCAGGTTGCGCAACGCCCGCACGCACTCGATCTTCGAGATCACGAACGCCGGCCGGCCGAAGACCGCGCGAATCTCGTCGACGTCCTCGGGCCGATTGGCGAACGACAGCGCGATGTGGCGCAGGCCGAGCTCGGCGCCGATCTTCAGGGCGGCGCGGTCCTTCACGGTCAGGGCGGGGAGGGCGAGCTCGCGCATGAGCGTCACCGCCTTGTTGCGACCCATGAGGCCGCCGTTGACCACCCGCAGCGTCGCCGTCCCCGGGCCGCGCTCGACCACCTGGACCAGCGCCGCGTTGAAGTCGATGCTCAGCAGATCGCCCACCTCCAGGCGCTCGACCACGTCGTGCGGATTGAGGCAGAAGCTCGCCGCGTCCCCCGGGCCGTCGCCCGACCGGATCACGCAGCTGGCGTTCTCCTCGAGCTCGACGGTCGGCTCGATCAGGTCGCCGGTACGCACCTGCGCGCCCTCGGTGTCGAGGCAGAGCGGCACCTTGGTTCGGGCGGCCAGCGATCGCAGCAGCCCGGGCAGCTCGTCGACGCCGGTGTGCGAGAGGTTGATGCGGAACAGCGAGACGCCGAGGTCCTCCAGACGTTCGACCACGCCGGGGAGCCGCGAGGCCGGGCCGACGGTGCACCAGAGCTCCCTGGTCATCTCGAATCCACCGCCGACTCCAGAATCGGCGCCAGGCGGTCGGCGACCTTCGCCCAGGTGAACTCGGCCTCGACCCGCTCGCGGCCCGCGCTGCCCCAGCTGCGCAGGCGCTCCGCGGCCGGCAGCAGCTCGATCAGCGCGGCGGCGAGCGCGGCCGGATCGGCGGGCGGCACCAGCCGTCCGGTGCGCTCCCGGACGATGATCTCGTCCATCGCCTCGCCGGCGACGCCGAGACACGGCAGGCCGTGCGCCATCGCTTCGAGCAGCACGTCGCCCCAGGTCTCCAGGCGCGACGGCAGCACGAACAGGTCGGCCTGGCGGTAGAGCGCCGACAGGCGGTCGCGCTCCCACACCGGCGGCATGACGGTCACGCCTGCGAGCGGCAGGTCGGACGGAATCGGATCGCCGGTCACGATCAGCAAGCGGGCGTCGGGGACGCTGCCCCGGGTCTCGGCGAACGCCTGCAGCAGCAGGTCGCCGCCCTTGCGATGCAGCTCCTTGCCGATAAACAGGGCCGTCGGGCCGGCGCCGTTGCCGCCCGCCCGGCGGCCGGTCGCCGGCAGCGGATCGAAATTGACGCCGCCGCCGACCACCGAGATCCGCTCCGGCGCCAGGCCGTACTCGTCGATCAGGTTGGCGCGCACGAAGTCGCTGCGCGTGCAGACGTGGGTCGCCCGGCGGTAGGCCGTCTCCTCGAGCCGGAACCAACGCTCGCGCCGGCGCGGCCCCAGTGGCGAGCGGCCGGCCTCCGGATGGCGGGCGGAGAGGCGGGCGGTGTAGTCGGTGTAGATCACGCTCGGCGGCGACGGCGCCCGCCGGCGCGCATCGAGCAGGGCGCCGACCTGCAGGACGACGTTCCGATCGCCGTCGAGCGCCGCGAGGTGGGCCGCGGCGCGCCGCGACCGGCCGCGAAAGGCGACGGGGTTCTTGTGGAAGAGCTCGCGCCAGCGGCGGCGATCGGGCCGGAAGGAGAGCAGGGCCACCAGCAGGCGGGACGCGCCCTTGAGGTCGGCGTCGAAGACGCCGAGCCCGGGAAAGCGCTTGCCGAGCTCCGCGAACAGCAGGCCGTACTTGATGCGGGCGGCCGCATCGCGCTCGACGTCGCCGGCGAGGACGCCGACCACTCGCGGCGGGCGTTGGAGCGAGGTCAAATCAGTTGACGACGTCGATGCGAAACCCGAACGACACCGGGATGCTCTTGCGAATGTACTGATCGATCCACTGGTTGACGTTGGCGATCCGGGTCCGCGGCACGTAGACGACGTCGAACGGCTTCAGCGCCAAGTCGCGGTCCCGGCCCCGGCGCAGCTCACGAACGTCGATCGGGATGGTGCGCGGCTGGCCGTCGGCCTCGCGCCGGATGACGATCAGCTGACGGACCTTGGCGAGCTCGGTGAACCCCTCCGCGCGCGCGATCGCCTGCAGCAGGGTCAGGCTGCCCACGACCTCCAGCTCGCCGGGCTGGTTGACCTCGCCGTCCACGTAGACCCTCTGCGAGCTGAACGAGCGCACGATCACGCTGACGCTCGGCCGGTCGAGCTCGCTCGAGTAGAGCTGCTCGAGCTGTCGGCCGAGCTCTCTCGGCGTGCGGCCGGCGGCGACGACCTCCGAGATCAGCTGCAGCGAGATGCGACCGTCCGGACGCACCACGACCTCTTCGTTGAGCTCCGGATTGAGGAAGAACTTGATGCCCAGCGCGTCGCCGTCCTGGATCACGTACTCGGGCCGCGGCTCGGCGTCGCCGTCCTGATTCGCGGTCGTCGCCGACCTCGTCGCCAGGAGCGCCGGCAGCGCGATGAGCGCGACTACGAGGATTGAGGGCACTCGTCTGATCTTCATGGTACGTAAGAGTTTAGCAGCTTTGGCAAGTGGCTTATGGCAATGTTTCGAACCTTTGGACGCGCGCTGTCCGATTCGCTATAGTGATCGGGAATCGTGGATCCAGACTCCGGCCCTGCCAAGGGTTGACCGACCCCGGTAGGAGGCGCAACGATGTCCATCACCGATCCCAGGCAGCTCCTTGAAATCGTCCTCAGACACCGGCTCGCGTTCGCGGTCACGCTGCTCGCGACGGTGCTCGCGGTCGCCGCCGTCCTGTTCACGCGCACGTCGAAGTACGAGGCCTCGGCCACCCTGCTGGTCCAGCTCGGGCGCGAGTACAGGTCCCAGCCGGGCGTCGGCGATCGGCCGACCGTGCTCAACCGGGACCCCGAGGCGGCGCTGAACACCGAGCTGTACATCCTGACCAGCTCGGACCTGATTCAGGCGGTGGTCGCGAGGCTGGGTCCCGAGAGCCTCTACCCGGCGCTCGCCGACAGCGCGCTCACCGAGAGCGAAAAGCAGCTCGAAGCGGCCGAGGCGTTCGCCGCCGCCTTCACCGCGCGCATCCAGCCCACCTCGTCGGTGATCCGGGTCACGTTCGTGCATCCCGATCCCGAAATGGCGGGCCAGGCCCTGAGCACCGCCGTCGACGTCTTCCAGGAGAAGCACCTCCAGACCTTCGGCAACCCGCGCGTGCCGCCGTTCCTGGAGGAGAAGGTCGCGGACTTCCGCGACCGGCTGGAGCAGTCCGAGGGAGAGCTGGAGGTCTTCGTGCTCGCCGACGAGACGCTCTACCTGGAGGAGCACGGCCGGCTCCTGCTCGAGCGGCGGGCGGGGCTCGAATCGGAGTTCAACCAGTCCAGCAATCGGATTGCCGGGCTCAAGCAGCAGATCGCCTTCTTGGGCGAACAGCAGCGGCTGGCCGCCTACGACGGCCTGGCCGCGGCCAAGGCCCGGGAGAGCCGGATCATCCAGAACGCCCGGTTGAATCTGCTCGACCTGCAGGTGGAGGAGAAGCGGCTGCTCGGCAGCTTCAGCGAAAACAGCCGGCGGGTGACGGCCGTGCGCGAGCAGATCAAGACCATCGAGAGCTTCCTGGCGGAGCAGGAGGAGCTGATCGGCAGAGGTGGCGCCGCCGACCAGCTGGCCGAACAGATGACCGCTCTCGAGGCCGAGCTGAGCTTCGAGATGGCCAAGGCCGAAGGGCTCGCCGAGCAGATGGCGTGGCTGGAACGGCGGCTGGCCACCCTGCCGACGCGCAGCAAGAGGTACCGCGAGCTGGTGCGGGAGCGGGACATGAACGAAAAGAGCTACCGCACCTACGCCGCCCAGCTCGAGGAGGCGCGGCTGCTCGACCAGCTCGACCGGGAGAAGATCTCCAACATCAGCCTGATTCAGGAGGTTCGCGTCGGCAGCGATCCGCTCACCCTGAACAAGAAGCTCCGCCTGCTGGTCGGCGCGCTGCTCGGCCTCGTCCTCGGCACGCTGGTCGCGTTCCTGGCGGAAATGAAGGACAGACAGGCAGCGGGGGTGCCTGCGGTGGGCATCGGAACCCTCTAGCCTGACCATCTCGCCAACCTTCGCCCACAATGCCGCAACTACCTGAATCTGCCGCGTTTCGCTCTCGTCGAGCTCCTCGACGTATGTTCCATACGCCTGCGTCGCTCTCGGTCGCAAGCCTCGCATCTCCAGGCATTTGCGGCCTTCTGCATCGAACGCTGGCGAGAAGGTCAGGCTAGGGCGGTCGGCGCCGTGCGACGAAGCCTCACCCTGCCTTTTCTGATGATCGCCGCGGCGGTCGTCCTGCTGCTCGTCTGGCTCGGGCAACGTTCCGCCGAGGGGGATCTCGAGCCGCCGGCCGCCGCGGCCGTCGGACCGCCGTCGCCGGCCGGCGAAGCCGCGCCGGGCGCCGCCGCCGCCCCGCCGCCACCGGCTCGAGCGCCGGGGCAGGCCGCGCCGCCCGCCGCGAAGCCTCGGCGGGCCGTCGCGCCGCCGCCGCCCGCCGGAGGCTCGGAGCGGGCCCTGGTCGAGTCGGTCAAGGAGTGGGTCGGAGCCTGGTCGGAGCGCCGGGTCGAAGACTACCTCGCCTCCTATTCGCGCTCCTTCGTGCCGGAGGGAGGCGCCAACCGGCGGCTCTGGGAAGCCCAGCGCCGCGAGCGCCTGTCATCGGCCCGCTTCGTGCGGGTGGCGATCACCGGCCTCGAGACCGAGCTCCTGGGCGGCGGTAGCGCCCGGGCCACGTTCCTGCAGTACTACCGTTCCGACGGCTACAGCGACACCGTCCGCAAGACCCTCGACCTGGTCTGGGAAGACGGCCGGTGGCGCATCCAGCGCGAGCGCTCGGCCGACGCGCGCTAGCCCGACCTTCTCACCAACCTCCGTCCACAATTCCGCAGCTACCTGAATCTGCTGCGTTTCGCTCGGGTCGGGACCGCGAGCCGCTTGAGCTTGCTCCGCGAGGACCGCACGCTGCGAAAGGCTGAGGCCGGATCGGAGCGGCAGACGGTTTGACTCGAGCGCAAAGATGTCGAGTCATGAGGCGAGTGGCTCTTCAATCCGGCTCGGTGGCGGCCAGCTCCGACGCCGCCACCCGCGGCAGCGCGAGCGTGACCGCGGCGAGCAGCCAGAAGTAGCGGGGGTGGAAGGAGTGCAGGAAGATCGAAGCGACCAGGTAGCCGACGAAGCCGAGGGTCAGACCCTCCGCCAGCAGGGCGAGGTCCCGCCGGCCGGCGCCGAGCAGGCTCCGGCGCGCCGCCACGGCACCGCGTAGTGCGACCCAGACCAGCAGCCCGAAGGCCGCGAACCCGATCAGCCCGGTCTCCGAGAGAACCTCGAGGTAGAGATTGTGCGGCTGCCGGTCCGTGGCTCGCGGATCGAGGCCGATGCGGCGCGAGTACTCCTGATAAAGGACGGGGTAGTTGGCCAGGCCGACTCCGGTCAGCGGATGCTCTAGGAACATCTCGAGGGCGACCAGGTTCTCGCTCAATCGCCCGCGGACCGAGATCTCGCGGGTCGTGCCCCGCTCGGTGATCTCGATCACCGAGCTCGCGAGCTCCGAGACCCGGGTGGCGTAGGTGCTCGGCACCAGCGGCATCAGCAGCAGGGCGACCAGGGCGGCCGCCAGCAGGTGCGCCGGCCGCGGCCGGCGCACCGCCACGAACAACAGCATGGTGGCCACGAAGCTCAACAGAGCGCTGCGCGAGTAGGTGAAGACGAGGGTCATGGCGGTCACCAGGGCGGCCCACAAGGCCGTGAGCCGCAGCTCCCAGCGCGGCTCGGCGAGAGCGCGATCGAGCGCCATCGGTACCAGCGCGAGCATCATCATGCCGAAGAAGTTCGGGTCGCCGATGGGGCCCCCGAGGCGGGCCGTGCTCTCGCCCTCGAGCGCGAACACCTCGGGCGCCCGGCCGAAGCCCCAGTAGCTGAAGCCGAAGTTCCCGGTCAGCTGCTGGTGCACGCCGATGGTGCCCAGGAAGAGGCCGACGGCGATCAGCGTCCAGACCACGCGCCTCAGGGTCGCGCCGCTGCGGACGAGCATGGCGATGAGCGTGAACAGGAGGGCGTTCTTGGCCAGCGTGACCAGACTCTCCAGCGAGACGCTCGGTTCGGTGGCCGCAAGCAGCGACAGGACGCACGCGAGCCCGTAGGTCGACGCCAGGAGCAGGGGCTGGCGCCAGCCCTGCGGCCGCTCGCCCGTGCGCGCCCAGCGCAGCAGCACGGCGAGCAGCACGAGCGGCGCCAGGAACTTGGCGATCGAGGGCGCACCGTAGAACAGGATCAGGACATTCGACAGGCTCAGATAGGTGGTCAGCACGATCGCCAGCAGGCCGAGCTCGGGCGAGGCCAGGATCGCCGCCGTCGCCGCCGCTCCGACGACCAGCGCCAGCAGCACGAGGGGCGACGCATTGCCGATCAACAGGCCCGCGGCCACTCCCGTGGCCGCCGCGATCCCGAGCCAGGCGGCCGGGCCGAGACGCGAGAGATCGGGCAGGCTCGGCGTCGATGGCTTCATGGTCGTCGGGGCGCGGCTTCGAGCCGGCCGAGCGCCCGCCGCGGCGCCGGCCCGCCTCCGGGTGCGCGTCCGGTTCGGACGTGCCGGCGAGTATAAGCGGGCGGCCGGAGCTCCCGCCGCGGAGTTTCAACTGCGCGAGCGGCGCGGGCGGCAGCCGACGAATCCGGTGGCGCGCGCCCGGCGGCCGCCATCTTTCCGGCTGGCGGCCGCCGTTTCTTTTCACTGCCGACGGCTGCCGCCGCCGTCGACGGCTCGGCTGGTCGGCCCGGTATCTCGTTTCAATCCAGTACTTGCCGGGATCAGTCCAGGGCCGCCCCGGTTCCTGGCGAGGATGAAAACGGCTGGCACGGGGAGTGCCTTATCCATTCCCGGTCGCGACGCTGCTGTCGACGCCGGACACGGAAAGAGAAAGGCAATGCCCGGACTACTCCTCGACCTCCTGGACACGCTCCTGGCCTTCATCTGGAACGACTGAGCTCGTCGAGCTCGGTGCTCCGGAGACCCCGAAGGGCGGGAGGCGAGCCCGAAGCCCGGGCTAGCCCCCCAGCCGCGACTTGAGCCAGCTGAAGGCCGCCGACAGCGACGACAGCGGCCCCTTGTGCTGGGCGCCGTGGCTCGGCCGGTAGTACTCGCCGTAGTACTTGCCGGAGCCGTCGCGGCGGACCGAGGTCGGACCGCCGGCCGAGCTCATGCTCGCGTACCACACCAGGCCGGCCCGATCGGCGGCACTCAGCTGCGGCCCTCGCGGCCCCAGGCTGCCCTGCTTGCGCTCGTAGTCGGCCAGCGCGGCGGCCGGGGTATCGCCGAAGCCCGCGGTGCTCGCGATGAGCTGGTTGGTGCCCGGGACCGCGCGGGTCTTGGGCCCGACCACGGTCCACTTCCTCGGCTCGTCGTTCTTCGACCGCCAGAGCTGGACCTTCTTGTTGAGGATCATCAGCGTGGACACGGCGATCTCGTCCGCCGACGAGATGCCGCCGCCTCCCGGAGGCGGGTTCGGACCCGGCGGGGGCGGCGGCGGGGGCGGGGGATTCGGCGCGGGCGGCTCGGGCCCGGGCTTCGGGTTGGCCGGTGGCGGCGGCTCGCGGAAGATCGGGTCGCCGGAGGTGGAGACCGCGCCGACGATGTCGGCGAAGCCGATGGTCTGGCCGACCATCTGGAGCTTGTCCATGCCCTTGAGCAGGAAGAAGAACTCGACGAACGTCCCCGCGGCGAGGTCTTTCGACGGTCGCTTGCAGACCAGGAAGCGGTTGCTCCTGACGCCACCGATGAAGTTCAGCCTCTCGAGGGTGCCGTCGGCGTGGTTGACCAGGGCCGCCGCCACGACTCGGCCCTGGTTCGGCCGCCTGGCGATGTTGTTGTAGCCGGCGCAGATGCGCACGTCGGCCCGATCGTCCGGAATGAAGACCGTCCGTTCCAGGCTCGGCGGGTGCTTCTGGCCGTCCCTGTCGGCCTGGAAGAGCGAGCGCGAGGAGTGGTACCAGCCGGGACCCTTCTCGGGCAGGAGGTTGAGGGGGGCGCTGCCCTTGGCCGGTCCGAAGCCGAGCGGCGCGTCCTGCGCCAGGCCCGGCACTCCGGCGGTCGAGATGATCGAGGCGATCTCGGCGAAGTTGCTGCGCCGGCCCTCGATCCTCAGCCGGGGAAAGCCCTTGAAGGCGTGCTCGAAGATGACCACGTCGCCGGAGGCGAGGTCCTTGCCCAGCTTCTTGCACGCGATCGAGAAGCCCCGCCTGACCTTGCTGATCAGCTTCTTCCTCTCCTGGGTGCCGTCGGCGTACGCCGCCAGCACGCTGGTGACGATTCTCCCCTTGCTGTCCTGCGCCAGATTGTTGCTGTAGCCGGTGCAGACCAGCGGCGCCTCCGCGGCCTTGGGCACGATGATCGTCTGGGTCAGCTTGACCGGGTGCTTCTGGACCGCGCGCTCCGCTTGAATGACCGCGTTGGCAAAGTGGAGCCAGCCGGCGCTGGCGGCGGTGCTCGCGCCGATCGACAGCAGCACGGCGGCGATGAGAGCGCTCTTGATTCGTGTCATGGTGAAACCTTCCTTTTCCCTCGCAGATGCTGGTAGACGGAGAACAGGCCCTGCGCCTGCTCGTCTGTCCGGATCGACCCGGCGCGCCCCGGCGGAGCGGCGTCGGTCGATCCTTCCTCTGTGCGGCCGACCCCGGCGGGCTCCGTCAGCCGTACGTCTCGATAACGCGCAGGAATATATCACCATAGCGCTCGAGCTTGGTACGGCCGACTCCGGGCAGGGTCGACAGGGCCTCGGGCGAGGCCGGCCGCTCGCGCGCCATCTCGATCAGCGTGCGGTCGTGGAAGATCACGTAGGGGGGCACGCCCTTGTCGCGGGCGATCTCCAGGCGCTTCTCCCGCAGCGCCTCGAACAGCTCGCGGTCGAGCGACGACTCGAGGATGCCGTCGAGCGAGCGCCCGCGCGATCGCCGGCTCGTCGCTCTCGCCGGCACCGGGTCTCGGCGCAGCCGCACCTCGCGCTCGCCCCGCAGCGCCGGCCGGGCCGCCGCGGTCAGCGACAGGCCCCCGTGCCCGGGATCGACGCGCAGCATGCCGGCCGCGACCAGCTGGCGGTAGACGCTCATCCAGCCGTTGCGGTCGAGCTCGTCGCCGATGCCGAAGGTCGAGATCGTGGCGTGGCCGTTGCGGGCGACGCGCTCGCCGCCGCCGCCGATCAGCACGTCGGCGAGGTAGGCCGCGCCGAACCGCTCGCCGGTGCGGTAGACGTTCGACAGCGCCTTCTGCGCCGTGGTGGTGCCGTCCCAGGTCTCGACCGGAGTCTCGCAGGTGTCGCAGTTGCCGCAGCCACCGGCGTGCTCCTCGCCAAACGAGCGCAGCAGCACCGCCCGCCGGCACTCGGCGGTCTCGCAGAAGCCGAGCAGGGCGTTGAGCTTGAGCTGCTCGATCCGCTTGCGCTCGTCGGGCGCGTCGGAGCGCTCGACCAGCTGCCGGATGAAGACGGCGTCGCCGTAGCCGTAGGTCATCCAGGCGTCGGCCGGCAGGCCGTCGCGCCCCGCCCGCCCGGTCTCCTGGTAGTAGGCCTCGACGCTCTTGGGGAGATCGAGGTGGGCGACGAACCGCACGTCCGGCTTGTCGATGCCCATGCCGAAGGCGATCGTCGCGACCATCACCCGGCCGTCCTCGTTGATGAAGCGCTGCTGGTTGGCCGCCCGCACGCTCTGGTCGAGGCCGGCGTGGTAGGGCAGGGCGGCCACCCCCTCGCCGGCGAGGAAGTCGGCGGTCCCCTCGACCTTCTTGCGGCTCATGCAGTAGACGATGCCGCTCTCGCCGTGGTGCCTCGCCCTGATGAACGCGAGCAGCTGCCGGCGGGCGTTCGACTTGGCGACCACTTGGTAGCGGATGTTGGGGCGATCGAATCCGGAGATGAAGACGCCGGCCGTGGGCAGGTCGAGGTGATCGAGGATCTCGCGCCGGGTGGGCTCGTCGGCGGTGGCGGTCAGCGCGATGCGCGGTACCCGCGGGAAACGCCGGTGGAGGAGATCGAGCTGGCGGTATTCGGGCCGGAAATCGTGGCCCCACTGGCTCACGCAGTGGGCTTCGTCGATGGCGAACAGGGCCAGGGGCGAGCGCTCGATGAGCTCCAGGAAGCTCTCGGTGGCGAGCCGCTCCGGCGCCACGTAGACCAGGTCGAGAGCGCCGGCGGCGAGGTCGCGCTCGACGGCCCACGCCCGCTCGCGGCTCAGGGCCGAGTTCAGGAACGCTGCCCGGACGCCGGCCTCGCGCAGGGCCTCGACCTGGTCCTGCATGAGCGAGATCAGCGGCGAGATCACCACCGCGACGCCCGGCCGCAGGATCGCCGGGATCTGATAGCAGAGGCTCTTGCCGCCGCCGGTGGGCATCAGGACCAGCGCGTCCCGGCCGCCGAGGACGTGCTCGATGATCTCGCGCTGGCGGCCGCGAAAGGAGTCGTACCCGAAGACCTGGCGCAGCACCTCGAGCGGCGTCGAGGGGGTCGTGGTGACGGTCTCCATCGGGCGATTGTAGACGGCTGGGCTCGAGCGCCCCTACGGATAGGGACGGCAGGTGGCCGGCGGATCTCGCCGTCCGGCTTCCCCGATCGACCGCCGGAGGCCCGGAATCGGCCCGCTGGCCCGCCGTATCCGGTAGGATTCCGGCTCTGCCGTGAGGGTTCGGGATTGAAGCGACTCGTCGTCGGAATGGCCGGAGCCAGCGGAGCCATCTACGGCATCCGGCTGCTGGAGGTGCTGCGCGGGGTCGAGGGCGTCGAGACCCACCTGGTGATGTCGCCGGCGGCCAGGCGCACCGTGCTGCTCGAGACCGACCGCACGGTCGACCAGGTGGTGGCGCTCGCCGACCAGTCCTACCAGCCGGGCGACATCGCCGCCTCGATCTCCTCCGGCTCCTTCCAGACCGCCGGCATGGTGGTGATCCCGGCGACCATCCGGACGCTCGCCGGAGTGGCCAACTGCTACGCCGACAACCTGCTGCAGCGCGCCGCGGACGTGACCCTCAAGGAGCGGCGCCGGCTGGTGCTGGTGCTGCGCGAGACGCCGCTGCACCTGGGCCACGTTCGCCTGATGCGCCAGGCGATCGAGATGGGGGCGGTGATCGCGCCGCCGGTGCCTGCGTTCTACCACCGGCCCGCGACCGTCGACGACATCGTCAACCAGACGGTGAACCGGGTGCTCGACCTGGTGGGTATCGAGCTCCCCGAGGACCTCTTCGAGCGCTGGCAGACGCCCTCCGGCGGGTAGCTAGCCACCTGGGAGCGGATCGCCCGGCGAGTCCCTGCGACATCGGCGGGTCCAGGGCCGGGGGTCGGGGGTGGGCAAGTCCCCCGTCCGGGGCTGGCTCGCGCCCCTTCTGAAACCGGATCGCGCTGCCCACCCCCGAC